>NZ_LZPK01000332.1:0-15612 GCF_001729375.1 Methanosarcina sp. A14
GCAGGCATACGATATCAATATCAGATTGGTTTATATAATCCGCAGCCCGGTAATAATCCTCTATCCTGTCCCTCTGTATTTGAAAAACGACTTCTTCAGGATAATTATAGGTCTCAGAGGGATCGTTCAAAGCAATTACTTCACAATGAACGTCATTACCTTCTCCGGGAATTGAATTTAAAAGATCGGATGTGAATGTGGCAATCCCACACTCTTTTGGAACATAAGTTCCTATAAATAACATTTTCAATTGTTTATTCAATTAATACCCCCAAACTCAAAGGAACTCACTTGCGTTCTGTATTCTTACCTGTAGTACAGTTTTTCAGTCACATATTTGTATTCTCCGTGAAACCACATTATCCGATACCAATCCGCATACTATGCATCACAAAGTTTATTCTCTCTTGCATAAAGCTATATATATTTTTTATAAATATATGACTACAGTAAAAATGTATAGTCAAAAATCCATAAAATATAGCTGTATACCAGGCATAGGTAATCACTAATAACTCAGATAATTACTAAATAGCGATAGATTTATGATCCCACCCAATCACTCACTTCGCTAAACTTCAACAAAGTAGGTAATAAAATACTGATTAGACAATTGTATTCTATGCTATTTAATATTATTTATAAATATAATTGTTTGTGTTAACAGAAGAAGTCAAAAGAAAATTGTGGAAAGATAGTGTCTGAGAAGCAATAAGATGGTTTTTACTATCACTGTGTTTTTCCTCATCAACACCAATTCAATACTGAATTTTTGCTTTTGTTCCCTGTTTTTTCTGTCAGAATCTTTTTTCTTTCTTCTATTTAAAATCCTATAATATGATTACTTTTTCTCCATACTAGCTTTATCCAAATCTGAATGTAATTTAAGTATAAATAATGAAATATAAAACAAAAGCTATGGAATGATTCTAATTTTTGAGTAAGACACCTCGAGTTTTAGACTGGAGAATATAAAAATTAGAAATGTAAAAACATTTTAGAGTTAACTAACTGATGCATTACAGTTTAGATTCGCAGTGAATAGAGCTCTACCATAAAGAGTACAGTGAATAAATTTTTGCCATGCAAATATTTCAACTATGTTCTTTCATGCTGTTCCTCCCAAAAAAGAAACTTGCTGTTCAACCAATGTTTTTATAATAATGTGAACATTTAATTCACTTAAGAAGTTGTGTTAAGAAAGCTGAAATGTCTTTTTTACATACTCAGACTTTTACATTTAAGACCAACTGCTTTTCAGTGTAGTGTATATAGGAATCAAGGTATAGAAGTCATTAGCTGGGGGTTAGGAGACAAGGCATTAAAACCTGAAAAATAGTAATGCAGGTGATTGTATGAAAGCCGTCTTCAAAAATTATCAAGACTCTAATCTGGTAGGGAAAGTAGGGTTTTTAAAACTGATACGATATGAGCTGTTAGCTCTCACTATACGTGTCGGCCGTGCTATCTCAAAAATTCTCGATATTTGTGCCTTCCCTGAGCTTATGGATCATTTATGGCAAATTGTCAAAATTAATACCCGGAAACTTACTGCAGTAGAGGAAAAAGAAGCTCGAAGCATATTTGAAAACAGAATTAATTATCAAAAGGTGCATATCGACGAAGCTTCATTTCTCGCCTGGCTGGGGGCAAAGCTGAAGAGATGCTCAGGTATGGGGGTTGCAACCTTTCATACAGTCAACTTCAATAGAAAGCTTAACACAACAGCAGGCAGCTCAGATATGAAATGGCTTATACATGAATTAACCCATGTCGCGCAGATGGAACATACAGGTTCGCAATATCTGGTTGAAGCATTTCATGCGCAGGCAAGTGATGGGTATGCATACAAGGTTGGGGAAAAAAGGCACTTCCGTGAATATAATCGTGAGCAGCAAGCTTGTATTGTTGCAGATTATTACATTGCACGCTGTTCGGGCGGCTCAACTGCAGCTTATGACCCGTATATTGCAGAACTGAGAGCTGGGGATTTATAACCTTTAATAGAAAACATAATAGAACCTTTATAGGGCCCTTCTAAATCAGTACTAAAACTAATGGCATACAATGCTTATTTTGGATAATATGTATGCATTTAGAGTTTCCCCAATTAAGGTACACTCTAAAATCAATTTTTTAGATAACTAATCTATAATACTCGTTTAAATCAAGAAAAAAGCGAGATAACTATTTTATTCTTTTACAATATATGTTTATTTTTAAATAAGGCATCTGATGTCATTTTCATCCATACAAAATTTAATGTTACAAGTAAGGATAAATCAACGTTTAATTTATCAATTAAAGAGTACTTAAGCCATTTAAACAGCAAATAAATCATTTAATGAATGTGCCTTAACTGGGAGATGGCTGACACTACACTTAATTGGGCAAATAAGGTTTAATATCCCTTAAAAAACTAATCCTCTTTAAGAGGTCTAAACTTTTATAGAGCCTTTAACTACTCTTTAACTTTTCCAATTAAGATTCAAGATAAATATATAATTACATGAATTTGTTAATATATAATTATATATATTTTTCAATTAAAATATATGTGATTTAATAGTCGAAGTTGCTAAAAATTATTATAATAGTATGTACTTAATATGATAGAAAGACTGTTTTAAATATTGCTTAACGCATTGTTCAGGACAAACTCCAGAAAGTCTACTGTTGTAGTAAAGCTGAATAAATTGTTTAGATACGGGCATATAATTAAACCCTAAATTTTAATATGAGAGATGAGAATGACTAAAATATCATACCAGACAATGTTTGGAACTATTGTACTGATTCTTGGGGTTCTTCTCCTGCTCAGGACTACTGGAATATACGATACCATCCAACTGCTGGAATACATTCCCTCTTTATTTATTCTACTTGGATTTTATGCACTCTGGAAAAGCAAGTTTTCCAGTTTGTCAGGGCCTATCTTTTTGATAGTAGTTTTCACAACTCTTCAGTTATTTATTCTTGACATAATTTCCTGGGAAGCTCTCACAGACTGGTGGCCCTTGCTAATTATTGTTATGGGAATTGGAATTTTGACCGAAAGGAAGGGCCGTTTATCTGTTTTTAGAAAAAGTAATGAAACCATAGATCTATTTGCAGTCTTTGGTGGAGTGAGCAGCGCCAGTAATTCCAAAGGTTTTCGAGGTGGGGACATTACTACGATCTTTGGAGGAGTAGATCTTGACTTGAGGGATTCTAGCATTGAGAAACCACCTGCAAAAATAAATGTAGTTGCTCTTTTTGGGGGTGTTGACTTAAAAGTTCCTGAGAAATGGCAAATTGAGACGGAAGCGATACCGATTTTGGGTGGTATTGAAGACGAAAGACCAAGGAGTTCAATACGCAGAGAGAGCGATTCGGAAAAGCCTGATATTATAATTACAGGATTCATTGCATTTGGAGGACTTTCGATAAAGGACTGATTAACTTCATATGGAGCTAACAGTAGAATAAAAACTATAATCTTCGTGTCAAAAAAGTAGTTTATTAAGAATCATGTATAGCCCGGCACGGATTCGAACCGAGGTTGCAGGATCCAGAGTCCCGCATGATTGACCACTACACTACCGGGCTTCGATGATTTTTCGCTGTGGGGCGCATTTCTTTCGCCCTGAAGCGTATCTTCTAAAGGAAGATTTTATATAAATACCTTTCGGCTGAAGTGCCTGGGAATTTTAAAATTAAATGAAAGATTTAAATGAAAGATTTAAATGAATAAGTCAAATGAAAAAAGAAGAATTATTCTTTTAAAGGCTCTCCTCAGGCTGGTTGAGAACTGCGGTCCACCACCAGCTGGCCATATCTAAAAGATCCTTTGAGAACTGACCTGAAAGCCTGTACTCCTTATTTTTTATCGAAATCAACCCGGCTCCAAGCAGCTTGTTGCGCATCGCATAAAATGAAGCACGCCCGATCTGAAGTTCTTCAAGAAGGTTTTTCCATTCATTAGTCTGGATAGCACTTCCAGCAACCTGACGCTCTTCCACCAGAGTCAGAAACTTCTGACCTCTAGCAGCAGTGGCATCTTCTTGAAAAATGCGCCGCATAAGGGTGTAATATGGATCCCTTGAGTGGCTTATTCGAGAATTGGAATCCGATCTTACAACAATAGTCGTTGCCGTTCTGGGTGCGTTTTTAACGAGTGACATTGTCCATCAGATATTTTTGGGTGTAATAGTAAACTTATCAAGTCGTGAATTCAGTAGGTGCTTTAGGTGAAGTTACAATCTTCATTAGCAAGTCTACATATTCTTCCCTCAAAAAGTAAACCATAGGGGTTTTATAGGATTCTTTATGCGCCCTTAGAATTCCAAGCTTCGAATGGATATATCCTACCATGGATGCGACCGTATTTCGAGATACATTATACTTGCTTGTAAGCATTTCATGTAATTCGTCAATAGTCGCTTTTTTTACCTTGATGAAGATACACAGGATTGTCCTTCGATATCCACTGGTATCAACTTCTAGAAATTTCTCTAACCTGGATTTAATTTTAGCTCGGATGGATACCATTAATTACCACCTTTACTGATGTAGTAAACTATGTAAGTTATAGATCTATATATAGATTTTTAAATTTATTCGTTGTGAGGGGGATGGACACGAAAAAATTGATATCCATAAACAATTCTACTTAACTTAAAATCCAGTTTTTGTATACATAGTATGGTCTTTCTCTGATATATCGGTTTTTGTGCCCCACCCGCGACAAACATAATTTAAATATTTTATAAATATTTCAATGTAAATGTAGGCATTTTGCACATTTATTACTAATTTTTTAGTATACATGTTATATTTATAAAAATATAAACTCTCATTTTTAAGAGATATTTTTGAATACTCATTTAACATATTTATTAAGACGTGCTATTAGTTACTTATAACAATATATTAAGTTTGCGTTAAATTCACTAAAACGGTCCAGTTTTTACTGGTCCAGTTTTTACATGTTCCAAAAGTCATAACTACAATTTTCCGGACCTATATGAGAAGTTTAAAATTAAACGATTAAACGATTAACCTGCACAAAATCTCTAAAAACTCACTATACAAGCAAGTTTTTCATCAAAATGTTCTTTAGACGATGTATAAGAACAAGACAAAAAGTTTCAGATAAAATGTATCAGGTCGCAATGAGAATGTTGGAACTAAAATTTAAGTGGTGCGGTAATATAAAGTGATGAAACTGAAAAATCGAAGAGAGGAACCACCGTATGTCCTTGAAGCCAAAAGTCTGCATAAAAGGGGATTAATATTAATAGATATATAACCTTTACAAAGACAGAGAGTAAAAACTAAGAAAAGTCCAAAGCCAATAGCATTGACCCTCTCAACCTCATCCAGGAGTGAATAATATGGAATACAGCTATGATCTTAAAGGAAATGATCTATACATTGGAGAGAACCAGATACATGCTTATAGCCTGGAAGAAAATGAGATTGGTAACTGCACCAGATGCGACTCCATACTTATGAGCCTTAGCTATCACAAGGCGGGAGAAAGAACCATAGTAGTAACAAAATGCATTTCTTGCGGAGCTTTTTCTGCAAACATCTATGATTCTGAATGGAACTGGGTAGATGAGGTCCAGGTATCCTTGCTTCCAGTTCCAATTCCTATAAGTAATCAGAGGATCGATGACTGGAAAGGTCTTGAGTCAATTCCCATGAAAAAGCTTGAAGCCGTCTTCTCCAGAGGGGAAATCGAAGCTCTTTTTGCTAGGGCAAGAGATGAAACTCCCATCCGTCAGTACCTGTACAGGGCCCGTAAAAAATACAAACTTTTTGAAGAAATATTTGACCTTGAGCTGGCATTATAATTTAGTTACATATTTTTCCTATTTTTTGTAGAATCAAGCACTTTAATTTACTATTTATTAATTGTAATTGTATAATAATACAAAAAAAGAACATTTTTATACAGTTTATTATATAATAATTATTAAATTTATATTTTATAAATAAAAACATATTATATATTTAAAAATTATTAAATTAAAATATTAATTTTTAAATTATATTTTAAATAATATATAAATATAATTTATTTAAATCGTAAATTTATATTAGGTGATATTATATAGATTTAAGAGCATGAATAATTTTATACATAACTCAAATATATATAATTTTGAGCGATGAGTTTTATACATTTTTGCAGAAAATTAATTGAATTGTTAGTATGTTTCTTTATTAGTTTTTCACTTAATAAGTCTACACTAATAAAGTCAAAAAAGAATATATAAATATATGAACATAAAAAGGGAATATCATTTAAAATCTCCAATAAATATATAAGCAATATATAAAAATAAAAAACAGAACTGAAAAACTAAGAGAAATTTACAGTTAAATATACAAAAAACTAACTTATTCTGCAATGCCTATTCCCTTGTTTTCCTAATTATGTCTGGAAACTCCTGCTGAGTGAACAAAGTTCTACTTTTGTAATAAGTAAAATATCAGTTTATAACTTATATGCATAACGATGAAAGTATTTTATGTTGTTTGTTTTTTGAAACATTTTTACAGGTTCCAACCATCTAAAAATAAGTTTATTCTTAGGTACTATAGGAACACAACTGCAAATTTTTACAGAATAGTTTTTAGACCCTAATTTTGTGAAGTCACTTATTACAAGAACTATATGAATATGGAGTATTTGGCCGACAACCGGAAGAGTAAATACACAAAGTCATGAAAGAAAAAAGATGAAGAATCTAAAAGGTGTTTATGCCTATATACTATGAGAATTGGAACTATTTTCCAAGTAAAAAATAAAAAGGTCGAGATTTTGAAATGTAGTTATTCTTGTTTATTTTGTTACCATAAATATTATTAGTATATCTTTTGTCCAATTCATTGCTATGTGTTTTTGCTAAGATTTAACATAATTAGTGTACACCATTTGCTTAAAAGATTATATTATAAATATAGTATGATAATAATAATAATAATAATAATAATAATAATAATAATAATAATAATAATAAACTTTTATAAAAAGTATTAATCATAAAAAATAGATGTTATTTAAATATCTTTTGTAATATTTTTATGTGTTGAATTTTGAAACAAATTCATTTGTTTGTTATATATGTTTGTTTTATTGAGTAACTAACTTTAAAGATCTACTTAGATATATATTTTCTATTTAATAATCACTAAAATAATTGCTATTTGTAATACTTTTAAGAAACTATAATATAGTATATAATAAATTATAAACTTTAAAAAAGAGCGCTTATTTTGTGTTTATTTTTAAATTACTTAACTTAATGTATGTAACTTAATATGTAGTTTTTACATGTGGTTAATTATGTGGTTAATTTATAGCTGTATAATTAGTACATTTAAACATATATCTTAAAATGTTTCTAATTGTGTTAAGGGTAGGAAGTTACAAAATAAAATAGTTACTTAATAAGCTGTTTTGTATTGAATGTTTTTAACTAAGTATATATAATAATTTTTTACATGCTACACAAATTACATAGCATTGAAAACATATTTTAGAGCATAAGATAGTTTATAAAATATTGTAATGTGAAGTTAAGTATACGATAAAAATTATGCTAAAATAAATTGATATTTTAAATATTAATAGTTTTTCTAATACTATTTAATATAAACTATTAAACGAGTTATATATAGGAATAAAACTAAGGTATATCTAATAAAACCAATATATATTGGATAAACATAATATATATACATAGAATCTGTATATTATTAAGCTATATTTATAAAATAATTTACTGTTTTGTTTGTATAGACTCATAAAAGAGAACATTGCATGAAACGAATATTTTGTTCCGCAATCAAAAGTTCTATTATTTTTCATTAATCTAGTCTAAATATTCTCAACTTATTGAATCAGACAATTAATAATATGTTAATTGAAAAGAAGTTAACATCTGCAAGAAAGCAAAACTAAATTAATAATATTATATATTATATCTATTTAGTAAGTTATTCTGTCCTCTAAATTATATCTTATGAACTTGGTATCAATATTAATTAATACTGAGATACTTCTCTATTTTAAAAAAATAAACAGGGTTCCTTATGCTTGAAAAAATTGATCTCTCCAAAACAATAACAACTGCTGAGTACAAAAAAAATCATAAAGCATTTAAAGCCAAGCTCGGAGAACTACAGCGCAAAGCCTGGGATTTGAAGATACCTGTTATTCTCGTTTTTGAAGGCTGGCACGTATCCGGAATGGCAGAGGATATCAACCGTTTTATTATTTCTCTGGACCCCAGAGGATACGATTTTCACACAATGACCAAGCCCTGCTATGAAGAACTCCTTAAGCCCTTTATTGTACGCTACTGGTCCAGGGTTCCTGTGAGAGGAAAGATTGGAATCTTTGATAGGAGCTGGTACAGCAGGGCAATCATAGAGTGTCTGGAAAAGAACAAATCTGAAGAAGAACTGGGGAAATACCTGGAAGAAATAAACTATTTTGAGCGACAACTTGCCGATGATGGGTATCTTATAATAAAAGTTTTCCTTCACATCAGTGAAAAAGAGCATAAAGAACGTTTTAAAGACCTTAAAAAAGTTGATATCCCGATATTTGACGAG
Source organism: Methanosarcina sp. A14 (assembly GCF_001729375.1). Taxonomy (NCBI): domain Archaea; kingdom Methanobacteriati; phylum Methanobacteriota; class Methanomicrobia; order Methanosarcinales; family Methanosarcinaceae; genus Methanosarcina; species Methanosarcina sp. A14. Next base: position 8,614 of record NZ_LZPK01000332.1, read on the forward strand.
TACGAGGATGAAGCAAGGCAGGATCTTGATTTCATCCATAAATACAATGAGTATCTGCCGCTTGTCGAGAGGATCTTAGAGAAGACCGATATGCCTTATGCCCCCTGGACAATTGTAGAAGCTAATGACAGGAACTTTGCAACTTTAAAAATTATGACGACGGCCATCCATGCGATTGAAGCTTCTATTGAACAGGCAACTAGAATACCGGCTGAAAAGACCCTCAAATATCTGGATACTGAAACTCCAGAGGTCCCTCAGCTTAACAATTCCATCCTGGAAAAAATTGACCTCTCCAAAAAGATAGATGCCGATGAATATAAGAAATCAAAAAAATTATACCAACAAAAACTTACAGACCTCCAGTATAAGCTTTTTGAGAACAAGCATCCTCTGGTTGTGGTCTTTGAAGGCTGGGACGCTGCTGGCAAAGGGGGAAACATCTACCGCTTTGTAGAAAATCTAAATCCCAGGCTCTACAGGGTAGTCCCTGTGGGTTCGCCGAATGATATCGAAAAAGCCCATCATTACCTCTGGCGTTTCTGTGAAGGAATCCCGAGAGCCGGCCATATAACAATTTTTGATCGGAGTTGGTACGGCCGCGTCATGGTAGAAAGAATTGAAGGCTTTTGCAGCGAGGACGAATGGAAAAGAGCTTACAGGGAGATCAATGAATTTGAAGAAATCCTGACACAGGCCGGAGCAATTGTAGTTAAGTTTTGGCTTCACATTGATAAGGAAATTCAACTGGAACGTTTTAACAGCCGGCAACATGACCCTGAGAAAAAATGGAAAATTACAGACGAAGACTGGCGGAACAGGAACAGATGGGAGGATTATAAAATCGCAGTTGATGAGATGCTTCAGAAAACAAGCACAATAAATGCCCAGTGGGTTATTGTAGAATCAAACGACAAACGATACTCTCGAATCAAAGTACTGAGAAGTATTGTTGAAGCAATTGAAAAAGGACTGAAAAAATAACATTATTTTAATAAACTTTTTAATACGATTATTTTAATAAATAATTTTTAATAAAATTGCGTTTTGCTTTATTCTGAAATAATTTCAATTTAAACCTTTTTCATTTTTTCTTCTGCCACAACTCAAATAATCTCATCTCAAATAATCTCATTCCTGTTCTGAATTAAATTCAAAAATATTTTCCGAAACTCTTTTATATATTTTTAGACAGTATGTACTTATACTAAATTTTTACTTTGTGGTTCTTACTATAGCTAATTACTATATAATTTACCCTGATTTACTTTAATTTACTATAATATACACTAATATGTACTAATTTACTATATTATATTTTTATATTCCTTAATTTACTCTGATTTACTTTAATATCTATTAATTTGCCATATGATTGGCATTATATATTTATTTGCCTGTAAATATCGAGCTTTCAGGAGCCTTAAAGATGATTGAAGTAAGAAACCTTTCTAAATCCTACGGAAGTATAAAGGCAGTAAATGTCATTTCCCTTTCAATTGGAAAAGGTGAGCTTTTTGGGTTTCTGGGCTCTAACGGATCAGGAAAAACAACCATGATCAAAATGCTTACCGGTCAAATAAAACCAACCTCCGGTTCAGTTAGGATGCTGGGAGTGGATGTGCTCGAAGACCCTATTCGGGTTCGAGAACTTGCAGGTATTGTTCCTGAGCAGGAAACTCACTCAAGTTTTTTAACGGCCGAAGAATATCTATATTTTGTTGCAAAGATCCGGAAAATGGAAAACTATGAGAAAGCCTGTGAAAAATGGTTTGAATTCCTGGATTTTGGTGACCAGAAAAATTCACTGTGTAAAGACCTCTCAAGAGGTACAAGGCAGAAATTGATATTTGCCCAGGCTTTCCTGCATGAGCCGGAACTCGTAATTATCGTCGAGTCTCAAATCAATCTTGACCCTGTAGCAGAGAAAAGTAAAGAATTTTCTCGCAGGCCACGTGAAAAACGGAGGAACAGTTTTTATTTCAACACATATTCTCGAAATTACAAAACAGATCTGTACCAGCCATTGGGATCATTTATAAAGGAAAGCTGGTCTATACAGGCCGCCTGAACGATCCTGCCTTCAGGAAAGGAATTTTGAAGAGTTCTTCCTGAAACTGGTGAGCCAATCAGAGAATTCCGACATCGGTTTGATTACACCTGAACATTGTGCATAATAAAATTACAGGATGTGAGACTTTTTTATCACATAGAATTCACAAACTGTCACAAAAACGAGCGTAAAAATGGCGCAATAACAAGAGTAAAAATTGCTTCAAATAAAATCAGGTATCACAAAAACTAACGTAAATCCTGTCAATGTTTGGCCCGTACTATGTGCTTATAAACCTCGTGCTGATGCCTCCTGCCCTTTACTTGCTACGACAGAGCTTCAGGAAGTGGGATAGGATTGAAAGCCCATGTTTTTAAAAGTACCAGCAGTCCGGTTAAATGATAGCTTATGGATCTGCACAAATTTCTCGTTAATCTTTGATTGAAACTATAGTCTGGAGGAAAGATAACGATTCCTTTTCTTTTCACATTCTTGATGTTTATAAAGACATTAGGAACATTACTTAAAGATCCGAAGTTCAGGTCTCTTCTTTACTTAGCTGTGCTCACCCTTTCTGTAGGCACTATTTTTTACCATAGAGTTGAAGGCTGGAGATGGCTTGACTCATTCTATTTTTCGGTTATCACTCTGGCAACAGTGGGTTACGGGGACTTAGCTCCTAAAACAGATATAGGGAAACTTTTTACAGTGTTGTATATTTTTACAGGATTGGGAATACTGCTTGGTTTCGTTAATCCAATTGGAGAATATATTATAGATAAAAGATTCAAAGTGATAGAAAAGAACAAAATCGAAGGCAAAAAAGCTGAAAACAAATTTGATTTCTTCGGATACCTGGGAAGGTTCAGGGAGAAAAAATAGCGTTTATAATAGTTTATTACAGGAAAAAACGTGTTGAGAAGAACCGTGATGAGAAGAACTGCTCTACTTACAGTTTTTCTGGCAAAAAGCAAAGATAAAGGATAAATTTTTTATAAATAATTTTAATTTTTTATAACTAGCTTTTTATCTGTATTTCTGACTTCTTTTTCTTGTTAATTCAATAATTATTTCCTCTATATTTATAAATATACTTCAATTATTCAATAAAAATGCTGCACTGAATATAAATATTTCAAATTGTGATATTCTATGAAACGCCTTGTAAAATTTACTCTGGAAGACGGTAGTACTGTATTAATCGAAGCAGAAGAAGCTGAAGTTGAAGAGGAAACAACTCGTGTTTCACGTTCATCTACATCTCATGAGATAGTAAATATCACAAATCAGACATTTGAAGAATCTCTTGGTATTGTAAAGCCTGTTGCTAATACCGTATTGAATCGGTTAAAAGACATCAGTAAGCAACCGGAAGAAGTTCAAGTTTCTTTTGGTATTTCAATGGATTTAAAAGCCGGTATGTTTATAGCAGCAGGTACGGGTGCTAATTTTAATGTGACTTTGACCTGGAAGAGTTGAGAAAGAGAGGAGTTGAAAACATTTCCATTCTGTCCTGATTTTTATCTGCTTACAAGACACAGGTGAGTGGAAATAAAGGTTATTGGGGGAATAAACACGAGAAAAACTGAGAAGATAATTTAACTTTCTGGAAGGTGTTCATAATACCAAAAATGCTGGAGGAGAAGGATTGGGACATTCTTCTTAAGAGAATCAAGAATGGAAAGTGTACTCCTTTTCTCGGATCTGGAGCCTGTTCTGAAAAGATTTCTGTTATTTTCCAGATTGCAAATGAGTGGGCAGAAGAGTATGACTACCCAATGGAAGATTCTTATAACCTGGCACGGGTGGCTCAATTTGTGGCTGTGACCGAAGAAGATGAAATGCTTCCAAGGGATGAGATTTGTAATAGAATCACCGAACTGTCAAAAGAAGTCACGCCAAAATACTTTGAAACTCCTGATGAAATTCACGGAGTACTGGCCGATCTCCCACTTTCAGTTTATATTACCACAACTTACGATGACCTTATGGTGCAAGCCCTTAAAAGCCGTGGCAAAACACCAATTCAGGAAATATGTCGGTGGAATGAATACCTGATACAACGCAAACCAACGCCACTAGACTTCGACCCAACTCCAGAAAAACCTTTAGTATATCACCTCCATGGCTGCTATAAAATACCAGAGTCACTGGTTCTAACAGAGGACGACTATCTGGACTTCCTTGCTGCCATTTCAAAGGATCAAAACCTGCTTCCGCTACGTATTCAGGAGGCATTTACAGGCTCATCTCTTCTTCTTATAGGCTACAAGGTAACTGATTGGGATTTCCGTGTTCTTTGCCGGATTCTTGATGAATACTTAGAAATAAGCATGGGTAGAAAGCACATATCCGTGCAGCTCGTACCAGGGAATGTTTCTGAGACCCATGAAGAAAAAGCTCAGAAATATCTGGATCGTTATTTTGAGGATCTTCATATTCAGGTATACTGGCACGATTGTCATGAATTTTCTGCAGAATTGAAAACACGATGGGAGACTTTCAATCGTGATACCACAAAAATACATATCAAAAATGGACGGTCTTTTCCAATTAAAGAAAAATCCGGTAAAGTTTCGATACTCTTCTTAGCAGCTGATCCCACTAATGAATCTCGCCTGAGACTTGGTGAAGAATTTCGAGAGATTCAAGAAAAACTGAAATTGGCTAAATTTCGGGATCGCTTTACATTAGAATTGCCACAATTGTCAGTTCGTCCATCAGATACATCCCAGGCTTTGCTTGATACACAGCCGCAAATCGTCCATTTTTCCGGTCATGGCACACCTACAGGTGCGTTATGCTTTGAGGATTTGGCAGGGAAAGCTCACCCAATCGAGCTCGATGCTTTGGCTGCATTATTTGAACAATTTAGTGATCACGTGAATTGTGTAGTATTGAATGCTTGTTACGCAGAGATTCAGGCAAAAGCCATTGCTAAACACATCAAATATGTCATTGGCATGAACCGGGCAATCGGTGATAAAGCTGCTATCGCCTTCGCTATTGGTTTTTACCAGGCATTAGGAGGAGGACGTAGCATTGAAGATGCATATAAATTTGGGTGTATACAAATCCAGCTACACGGCATTCCAGAGCATCTAACACCGGTTTTAATAAAGAAGGGTCAGTCGTAATTGTCACAACCCAACAAATAAGGATTAAGACGATCAGATTGTCGTTTAAATTCCAGGTTTAAATAAGCTCCGGGGGGTTAAGGATGATATACCATGAATTTTCTGCAGAATTGAGAACACGATGGGAGGCTTTCAATTGTGGAACCTGAATTCCAGGCTTACGTGGGCCCTCGACCTTTTGAACAGGAAGATAAATTCATCTTTTTCGGAAGAGATCGTGAAGCTCGGGATCTCCTTTCCATAGTCATTGCACATAATCTGGTTCTTGTCTATGCCCAGTCTGGTGCAGGTAAGACTTCCCTTCTCAATGCAGGACTTATTCCCCTTCTTGAGGAAAACCAGTTTGAAGTTTTCCCTGTAGCTCGAGTTAAAGGCACAATTTTGGAAAATATAAAACCTGACGAGATTTCGAATATATATGTCTTTAATACTCTCACAAGCTGGGTTGAAGATGAATATGATGTTGAGCGCCTGGCTAAAATGAAACTTGTTGATTTTTTGACTGAACTGGAGCATATGCTGGACGAAGATAGCATGCCTTTACCCCGTGCAATTATCTTCGATCAGTTTGAGGAAATATTCTCTTTATATCAAGACCGCTGGAAAGATAGAGAGGGTTTTTTTGAGCAAGTAAGTGCTGCTCTGGAAGCAGATCCTCTTTTAAGGGTGGTTTTTGTCATGCGGGAAGATTTCATAGCCCAGCTAGACCCTTATGCATATCTTCTTCCCGAAAGATTACGGACGCGTTTTCACATGGAACGTCTTCGCAGTGAGGCTGCCCTTCTGGCAATCAAAGAGCCTTTGAGATATACTGGCCGCTCTTTTGCAGAAGGCGTGGCAGAAAAACTTGTTGAAGATTTGCTAAAGATTCGAGTTGAAACGACACCTGGAGAGACAGCTGAGGTAACAGGAGAATTCATAGAGGCTGTGCAGCTTCAGGTAGTATGCCAGAACCTCTGGCGAGAATTACCTCCAGATGTAACGCAAATTACATTTCAGCACCTGAAAACCTATGGCAACGTAGAACAGGAACTTTACAGATTTTACGAAGAGGCTATAAGGGCAGCTGCAGAGAAGGCACACATTGATGAGGAAGGGCTGCGCAGACTTTGCGGTGAAGTGTTAATAACGGCGATGGGAACTAGAGGGATGGTGTACAGAGCTCCAGAGTTCACCTGTGGTGTTTCCAATGCAGCTATTGATGTGCTTGAAAGCATGCACCTCATTAGAGCAGAGTGGAGGGCAGGTGCACGCTGGTATGAGCTAACACATGACGGGTTTATCAAACCAATACAATCTTCTAACAAGGTTTTTAATGATAAACTGGCAGATAAAAAACGGGTAGAGAAAGAGCGCGCAGAGAAAGAACGCGCGGAGAAAGAATGGGCTGAGAAAGAGCAGCTAGAGAAAGAACGGTTAGAGAAAGAAAGAGCAGAGAGAAAACGAGTAGAAAAAGAACTACGAGTAGAGAAAGAACTGGCAGAGAAAGAAAAGCTAGAGAAAAAAGGACTCGCGGCTTTTTCTATTATTGTTTTAATTCTAGCTGGATTCGCATTCTGTGAATGGCAACAGGCAAAAGAAAATGCTGAAAAAGCTCTTGCTTCGGATTTAAATTTAAATTCCAACCGTCTTCAGGGAGACCCCGGAAATCTAGATAAAAGTGTTCTTCTTGCTATCGAATCATTTAAAATTCATGTAACATCGACTGCTGATCATTTAATACGTCAGGGATTATTGTTCATACCTCATCGTGTTATGATTCTGAAACATGGTAGTGATGTGAATAATATTGTTTTCAGTCCTGATGGA
>NZ_LZPK01000333.1:0-5001 GCF_001729375.1 Methanosarcina sp. A14
ATTAGATCCTCATGTAAACAGAGAAAGGTTTAGAGATGAATGGTTTGAGTAATAAATGAAAAATTGGATTCAAAAAGAGTAACAGAAGAAGGAAATAAATCCTTAACCGATGACCAATGAAACGTAATTCAAATATTTCAATTAAATTATTAGCAAAAGTAACTTCTGAACTCTTGAGATATAATACGTTAAGGATTGAATCATATAATAGTTATTTTTTAGGTTGCTTCTATTATAAGCTCAAAGATTATTTTTCAGCAAAGGATGAATTCACGAATTGTAGAAAACTCAATTTTGAACCTAAGGTAACTAACTCTGCAAAACAGTTACTTGAAGACATTTGGAATCACAAAATAGACACTTCGATACCAAAGTGGTGGCTAGAGTCACCTTGCCACAGTTTTAGAAGAAAGATTACATTTTTATTTTTATTATTTTCCATATTTGGATTATCATTTATTGACTGGAAGGATAACACAACGCAATACGTATTCTTATTTATGTTACTCTTCTTTTTCTTGGTTTCTCCGTGTCTTAAGAGTTTAAAAGGAAGTGAAATCGAGATTGAATTGCAATCTCCACAAAATTTTGAACTAACTCCAGGATTGATAGAGAAAAGCCTTAAAGATTTCGAGAAGGATTTCGAAAAGGGTTTAAAGAGTGAACTAAATTGGGAAATTTTTTGAAGGATTTATATTCAAGTTCAATCTTACCTAATAACTAATTTAACATAACAGTTATTTAGGTAACTATGAAAATCCTTCAAACCCTCTCCCGTCTCTATGTAAACGACCTCGACTCATCCCTCAAATTCTATGAAGAACTCCTTGGCTCCCCCGCAGCCATGCGCTTTGAAATCCCGCAAATCGTCCTGGAGCTGGCTCAGATAGAAAATATTTTGCTAATAGCCGGCTATAGGAATTATCCTCAATGATACGAATGTCTCCTTACTTGGAGTTGAGAAGCTTGACAATAGGGAAACGTATCTGCTGAATACAAATCCTAAAGAAACCGGAAAAAGTGCTGCACAATACTACACGAAAGTCTGGGTAGATAAAGAAACATGGATGCCTCTTAAGTACGAGATGTATGATAGTAGCGGAAACCTGACAGCAAAAGTTGAAATATGGGACCTTAAGGTTAATTCAGGAATTCCAGATTCTGAATTTGTTTTCAATATTCCTGATGGCGCTGAAATAAAAACAACAGGTTAATACTTTCACTCGACTTCCTCAATCCTTTTTTATATTATTTCCTATCTGAGAATAATGCCTGTTTCCAGTTTGAAAATAAATCCTCCTGAAAGGCGAATTACCTTCCACGCGGATATGGACAGTTTCTTTGCGTCGGTTGAGGTCAGAGAGAGACCGGAATTGAAAGGAATGCCTGTAGTTGTGGGCTCTGACCCGAAAGGAGGTTCGGGAAGAGGAGTTGTGAGCACCTGCTCGTATGAAGCGCGGAAATACGGAATTCACTCCGCAATGCCCATATCACAGGCTTACAGGCTCTGTCCGGATGCGGTTTTTTTGCCTGTAAACATGAAACTCTACGTGGGCGTTTCGGCAAAAATAATGGAACTTTTGAAGGGATTTGCAGACAGGTTTCAGCAAGTCAGTGTGGATGAAGCCTATCTTGTGCCAGGACCCGAGATCACAAATTTTAAAGATGCCGCCCTTTACGCCCTCAGGATCAAGGACGAGGTACAGAAGCAGGAAGGAATTACCTGTTCAGTCGGAGTCGGTCCTAACAAATTAATCGCAAAAATCGCATCTGATTTCCAGAAGCCTGATGGGCTTACCATTGTCAGGCCCGAAGATGTAAGAGAATTTCTTTTTCCGCTGCCGGTCTCAAAAATTCCAGGAATAGGGGAAAAAACGGCTGATACACTGAAGTCAATGGGCTTAAACAGGGTAGAAGAACTTGCAAACTGTGATGTACAGCTTCTTTCTGGAAAGTTCGGAAAAATTGGACTTCGCATGAAGCAATTGGCAAACGGGCTTGATTTTAGGGAAGTTAGGGAAAAGGAAAGTGTAAAATCAATTAGCAGGCATGGAACTTTTGCTGAAGACACCAGTGACCCTGTAAAAATTACCGGGTCTCTTGACCTGCTCGCTGAAAGTGTACATAGTTCTCTTCTTAAAAACAGGCTTCTTTTCAAAACCGTAGTCCTCACTGTGCGTTTCGAGGATTTCTCTACCTATACACGCTCAAAAACCATCCCAATCTGGACTTCGGACATCTTTGTGATCAAAAGGACAGCCATACAGCTTCTCTCCGAATTTATAGGGAATCGAAAGCTCAGGTTAGTAGGCATAGGAGTCACCAAACTCCGCGAAAGGGATGAAAAGCAAACCCTGATAACAGACTTTTAACATAAGCCTTTTCAAAAAACTACTTTCCTGCAAGCCTTTTCAAAAAACGTCTTTCTCGCAAGCTTTTTCAAATAAGGCTTAAGCGAAAACCACAGCAACGACGCGGTCGACGTGGTCAAGCGGTACAACAAGCCTTTTGAATAAAATCTTGACCAAAAACCCTAGCAACGTTTGGGTTTGAGGGTCTTGGCTCTTCGTTGTTTTGTGTGGGTATCTTCACAATGTCCTCATAAAAACCAATGCAGTCTTAAATTGAAAATCATCTTGTCCATAGGAAATGACGAAAACCAGAATCTTATCACCAAACCCTATCAGCGTGATAAACCGGCGCAACGGTTGATCGAAAACTCCTGGCAACATTTGAATTTGAGTACCTTATCCCCGAACCCTATCGGCGTGATAAACCGGCGCAACGGTTTGTGATAAACCGGCGCAATAATTGCGGGTCAACGGTTGATTTGAAACAGTCATACTTATATTTTAATAATAGAAAGCCAATTAGGTTTGATGAAAAAAGTTGTAAAGATGGCTCTGGCCCTTCTCATAATTGTTGTTCTGACTGTGCTTATCGCTTATGCCACACTTCCTTATTTAAATTATATTTTTGGAGCTTTGATCCTTTTCGTTATATTTCGTTCTTTATACCATTTTCTCATAAGAAAACTAAAGATTCGGAAGCAATTCGCAGCCATACTTGTAATAATAATTTCTATTTTTGTTGTACTGGTTCCTCTTTACTTTCTTTTGAATACAATCATCGACGAAATCGAACAGCTTTTAGTTAATCAGGCATCCATTCTCGCGTCTATTGAAGCTGGAGGTCACTTTTTAACTGATTCTCTCTTAAGGCTGAATATTCCTATAAATGTATTCCAGTCCAAAATTGAAGAAAAAGCAATGGAACTTGCTTCACAGGCCGTTAATTACACAAGCCTGTTCATTGTGGGGTCAATCCAGAGTATAAGCCATCAGTCCATCGGGCTATTGATAATGTACTTTCTGCTTTACTACCTCTTTACTGAAGAGGATTCGGATTTTATGCGCCAGGTCTCTGTTGCAGTTCCTTTCAATGAAGAAAATACAGCCACTCTTCTGGATGAGTTCCGGAGAATGGTTCGGACGACTCTTATCGCCAGCGGGGCAGTTGCTCTTGTCCAGGGTGGAATTCTAACTATAGTATTTGTTATCTTTAGTATCCAGGGAGCTTTCCTCTGGGGCTTCATTGCAGCAATTCTATCCTTTTTGCCTGTTGTCGGAGCGCCTTTAGTCTGGGTTCCTGCAATTATTGTCCAGTTTTTCCAGAAGGACTATACTGCAGCGATCGCTATACTTGCAGCTGGGATTTTTATAAGTGTTATTGACAATTTCCTCAGGCCCATTATCCAGAAAAGAGTTGGAGAAATCCATCCGTTTCTGTCTCTGCTTGGAGTTGTTATAGGAGTATCTCTTTTCGGACTGTTAGGAATCGTTATAGGTCCCCTCTTGCTTTCCTACTTCGTTCTGACAGTACAGATGTTTTCCAGAGAATACCTTTCTGGAAAGGAGTAAAATGTACAGATAGAAATACTTGAGTAAAGGAGTAAATGTGCAGATAAAAACTTGGGTAAAGGAGTAAAATGTGCAGATAGAAATACTTGGGTGTGAGTCCTTTGGGGCAAGATCCCTTGCCTGCGTTGTAAAGACGGACGATAGAACGATCCTGATCGATCCCGGAGTTGCGCTTGCACGCTTACGTTCAGGCCTGCTTCCCCACCCAATAGAGGTTGCTGCTGCTTTCAGGATAAGAGAAAAAGTTCTTTCTGCATTTGGGCAGGCTACAGATGTTGTTATCAGCCATTTTCACGGTGACCACATGCCGATGAGGGCTGAAGATCCGTATCAGCTGCCGATGGAAGCTCTCCCTTCGCTTGACGGGATAAACTTCTGGTGTAAAGGTCCGGAAAAAATCTCAGGCTTGTCTTCAAAGCGGAGGCGTGAACTTTTGGATTTTCTAGGTTTTCCTCTTCCGGCTTCGGAAGGTGTGAAGTCTGGCAATATGGAGTTTTCTTCTCCTGTCCCTCATGGAACCGGGGAAAAAGGTTTTGGGACCGTAATGATGACCCGGATCTGTGAGGGTGATGAGGTTTTTGTCCATAGTTCTGACATCCAGCTTCTGGACAGGAAATCAGTTCTCAAAGTGCTTGACTGGGAACCCACAATTGTTTTTGCCTCAGGCCCTCCTCTTTATCTTTCGCACCGCGTTCCTGAAGCAGGAAAAGAGGCTTCAGAAAATGCTCTCCTTCTGGCCAGACATGTTGATACCCTGATTCTGGACCACCATCTACTCAGGTCTTTTGAAGGATACAGCTGGTTAAAAGAACTGGCTGGAATGATTGAAAGCCGGGTACTCTGTGCTGCAGAGTTTATGGGAAAGACCCCGGAGCTTCTTGAGGCTCAGAGGAAAAATCTTTATGAAAAAGCGCCCGTACCTTCAGGATGGCATGAAGCCTATTCAAAAGGTAAAGCAGGTTTTGAGGAATTTCTCTGATAAGGCGGCTGGAAGGAATAAAAACACCACTATTAGTAATTATAGACTTTTAACATTTTATCGTAATAGGTTTTAAAAAAAGTAAATAATTTTTGATAATAA
>NZ_LZPK01000334.1:0-2586 GCF_001729375.1 Methanosarcina sp. A14
AACTGCATTTAAGGGAACTGTGCCTTTTAAAGACTTGGGGGGTAAGAGTTTGAGAAACATAGTTATAGACGAATTAAAAGCATCTGAAGTTTACCGCCAGAGAGTTGAGGTTGTAGAAAGAAAAGGGTTGGGGCATCCGGACTATATCTGTGATGCCATAATGGAACAAATTTCAGTAAAGTTGAGCCAGAAGTACCTTGAGACTTTCGGGAATATCCTGCACTACAATATAGACAAAGGCATGCTTGTTGCAGGGGAAGTGGAGGGAAAATTGGGGGGAGGCAGAGTTGTAAGCCCTATGAGACTTATAATCGGGGACAGGGCTACTTTTGAAGCGCAGGGGATAGAAATCGATGTTCCCGCGCTTGCTGTCAATACGGCGCAGCAATGGCTCCGGGATAATATCCGCTTTGTGGATCCTGAAAATCTAATATACCAGATCGAGCTAAAAAGAGGTTCTGCAGAACTTACGGATATTTTTAGCAGGGGAGAAAAGATCCTCGGGGCAAACGACACTTCTGCAGCAGTTGGATATGCCCCTCTCAGCCCCACCGAGAAGCTTGTTTTCGAATGCGAGAGATACCTTAACTCAAGAAAGTTCAAAAAGGAATATCCGGAATCAGGAGAAGACGTAAAAGTTATGGGGCTCAGGCATAGGGAAGATATGCATCTGACCGTTGCAATGCCGCTTGTTGATAGGTTTATTGAATCAGAAGAAACCTACTTTAAGAAGAAAATCGAGTTGAACAACCGGATTGAGGAATTTACTGCCGGGTTTGCAGAAAAAGCAAGGTCTGAATTTGAGGGCTGCATGTGTCTGAAACCGACAGTTTCTCTTAATACTCTGGACATTCCGGGCAGGGGGCTGCAGGGGATTTATACCACGGTAACCGGTACTTCTGCGGAAGATGCAGATGGCGGGCAGGTAGGGCGTGGAAACCGCGTAAACGGAATAATTCCGCTAAATCGTCCTGTTAGCAGTGAAGCTGCCGCAGGTAAAAATCCTGTAAGCCATACAGGAAAGGTTTACAACCTTCTTTCTCACAGGATTGCAGCGCGGATCTATAGTGAAGTGCCTGATATCTCCGAAGTTTATGTCTGGCTTTTGAGTGAAATCGGAACTCCAATCGACCAGCCTCAGATTGCAACTGCCCAGCTCATTATGAAGAAAGGATCTGCGAGCGAGGTAGAAAAAGAAGTGGCTGAGGTAATGGAAAAAGAGCTTGAGAATATACAGGCATTCTCCATGGAACTTGTTGCAGGAAAATGCCCTGTATGCTGAGAAAAGTTTTATCCGGGAAAAATTACCCCGGCAATAAAAGCAATGAGCGCAAAGAACATTGCGATCTTGAACATTTTTGAAGATTTCGTAGGATTGTTGCGAGCAAGAAGCTGGTAGATCGCTGCAAGAAACCCAAGGTCTGCCAGAAGAACAAAGTAAAGATAATGCAGGCCAAGTATCGACAGACGGTAAGGAAGAGGGCTAAAAACGACGGCCAGAAAACCTATGAGTGCTGCAAGGTAACTTGCTTTTTTTGCCCCGACTCGAAGAGGTAGGGTATCTGCCCCTTCCATTTTATCGCCTTCCATATCTTCAATGTCCTTTACAATTTCCCTGGCAGTAATCGCAAGGGCTGCAAGCAGGAAAAGCACAAAAAGAGCTTTGAGTCCTTCAAGTCCAAAAACTGAGGCTCCAAATAAAAAACTTGAGCCGGTAAGGTAGCCTATGCTCATGTTTCCCAAAAGAGGAGTGCCTTTGAGTGTTTTTGCGTAGAAAATTAGCAGTAGTGAATTAAATAAGGCAATAATCCCGCAAATTAAGTTGATTGAGAAAGCCAGAAGCGTCCCGAAGGCAAATAGGAGATAAGAGAAATAAAGGGCTTCTTTTAATTTTATTCTGCCTGATGGAATCGGCCTCTCAGGGCGGTTTATTGAGTCTATCCTGACATCAAAATAGTCATTAATGGTATTTCCTGCGCCTGAAATCAAAAATACAGCTAGTAATATAAGGACTGAATAAAATAAAGGGAATTCTCCAGGACTATAAGAGCTGGAGGCATTAGATGCCAGGATATTAAAAGCTATCAGTGTTCCGATTATAGCTGCAAAACTTGCCATGAGACAGTTTTCGTATCTCATAATCTCCAGATATGTGCGTACGCTTGCAGACATCACAACAAAGCAGTATTATAAAGTATTAAAGGTATCGGATTTTCTTGCCTGAGTTCCGTCACCCGAGTTCCGTCACCCGAGTTCCGTCTCGGGAGGACGGTGCCCTTTTCGCTCACTTCGTTCGCTCAAGAGGGCTGAATCATTATGAAGATAATAAGTTGAACCAAGAGGATCTACTTATGGGCAAGAAAGGCTACATTCTTAATGATCCCAGAAGGGTGGATTTACTCAAACTTCGTTTTGGGTCACCCAACGGGTGCGATTGCAAGTCTTTTTAATAAAGGCTTGACCGCAACCCTTTTTTATAAAGGCTTGACCGAAAACCCCGAGAAACGGTTGAGTTTGAAAGCCTTATCCTCAAATTTTATCCAACGTGATAAACCGGCGCAACGATTTTGGCTCAACGGTTGCTGG
>NZ_LZPK01000335.1:0-2316 GCF_001729375.1 Methanosarcina sp. A14
CTTAGTTAATAAAGAAGAAAAACATCAGGAATGGAGTGAAAAAGCAAAAAAATTTTACAAGTATTAAAATAAATTAAAGCTTGAAAGAAGATGGAAAAAGGAAAATCTTCCACTTAATAGTCTTGAAAAAGCAAAATATAACTTCAATAAATTAATGGAAAATATAAGAACATATGATGAATTGGTTCAAAAACGATTGTGGATGATCAATAAACACTGGCTAAATCTTACTTTGTTCCATTATCTTCCAGGAGCGCCAGCGACAAATAATCCTATTGAAAGCTATTATTCAAAAAGTCTAAAAACGGATAACAAGAAGCAGTTCAGGACTGATAAAGGAACTGAGAATCAGATCAAACTTGCCCAAATGAGAAGATTAAATTTGCTCAAGAAACCAAAAGTCATTTCTGGAATTGTTCAGATTATTTACTCCATTTAAGCTTTAGTAAAAGAGATTTTTGAGAGCTGAGTTAAGGATTAAGTAGCGGAGCATATCGATTTTAGTCAAAAAATTTAGTGAAAAATTAACGGAGTAAAATAATTCTTTGGCATTACTGTCAAAGAAATCGTTTCTCAAGGATTATTACAGGTTATTTGAGCAGTTAACAGAGAAAAGTGAAGTTTTAAGGACAGAAAAAATGAGAAATCATTAAATTATGAAACTGAGTCGTATTTTCATTTTTAGTATTTTTATTGTATTTTCATTTTTACTTCAAAATAAAACTCGTACATTCACTTTTTAATTGCGCCTTAAGCTTTTATTTTTCAGATTTAATTTTTTCCGGGAAACACTTCAGAAAGCTCATTATTTTTGAAATCTGTACGGGCCTGCTATCTCTCAAGAGGAAACCATGTAGAACTGGATCCAGGGGTTTTTGTGAAACTATTTCCTTCATTTTTGCTACCTTTTGATTCTATTCTCTTTTAATTTTATAATAACTAATTAACCGGCTTACGGCAACTTATTACCTAGTTATCATATATAAGTATATCTTATATGTGATAAAGCTTTCATATCTTTGAAGGTTTAAAAAACAGGCTTTAGATTCACAATAGTAGGTTTTGATTCTCCGTAGAAATGAGGTCCTTTAAGGTTTTATTAAGAGCCGTTAAGAGACAGAAGGAGTTCAGCTTTGAGCTTTTCAGTCAGTTGCTTCGGGCCTATGTTCTAAAAAAAGCAGAAGTTACTTTTAAACTTTCAGATATTCTTTCTTTTTTATTTTTTCCAGCACAGAATCAAACAGAATTGATTTTTGGTCTTACCGCTGGGTAAATCCATGGATTTTCCTTGCTATAGCTTCATTCAAACTCAGTAGTCCGACATAAATTTTTGCCTTATTTCTATAACCCCCAGTCTCTTGAGTTTCTAGCTTGATGTCCATTGCCTCCCCTTCACGATTTTTTGTTCAGACAGTATCATCAAGCTTCTCTCCTGCACTGTTTTTTTGTTGGCAGTATCAATCAAGCTTCTTCAGCGTTGTAAGCATTATTTGCAGGCTCTCCTTGTATGCAAGGATATCCTTTTCATCCAGCCTTCTGAGAATCCGGGAGGTATTTTCTTCAAGTTCTCCTATGAACCATTTCCTGTAATCTTTTCCCTTTTCGGTGAGAGAAATCAGGGTTTTTCTTCGATCCTGAGGGTCTTTTTTTCTGCAGACAAGCCCTTCTCTTTCCAGAGCATCGATCATACTTGTCAAGCTTCCCTTCTGAAGATCAAGACATTGCCCCAGGGTCGTAGGCATAATATTATCTATTGCCCCGATAATCAAAATAGCTCGGTTCTGATTTTTATTCAGGCCATATGGACTGTCCACTGTCTTGTGAAATATTTTGGCAAAATTTTTTTGAAACAGATTAATAATCTCAAACTGAAGTTTTACTGTTTCTTTTATTTTTTCTTCCTTCATTGGTATCACAGTCAGGGCTTTCTTCCAGTCCTAATTTTCCAGTCATGATTCAGATGATAAAGGCAGGATAGTAGCCATTAGAGGTTTTTTTACGAGACATTTCTTATCCAGCAGGTTTGTTTGCGAGGTGTTTCTTAGTCGAATCTGCTGGTTTTAATGGCTTTCCTTGTTTTATCCAATTTGACTGGATTTTAATATATCTTATCATCCGAATTATGACCGTGTTCAATCTTATTATTCAGTTTCGTACTGTTAGATTTCAAACTAAAAAGGAACTGGGTTTATTTATATTTTATGATTTGACAATTAAGGTATATTCAAGCATCAGCCGCCCCTATATAATCAAATTTTTTCTGGTTTCCAATTTGTTAATGAGCTTGTTTCAAAAGCCTGACTATTCAGATTTTTG
>NZ_LZPK01000336.1:0-34756 GCF_001729375.1 Methanosarcina sp. A14
TTTCAAGTTCTTCATCGGGTAGGCAGGGACCAACGGTATATCCTCCGGTGTCTGCACTGGTTATACCTAGGGTACTCAGAACCAGAATAAAAAGTAAGCTCTTTTTCAACATAGCAGCGCATAAATTGAGTAATTATGTTTGAAAATTCAGATTGTATAATCTTCTGTTCCAGTTACCCTGTACCCATATACTTCATACTTCCAAGTTCCCGGTTCAATTCCATTTGAATTTTGAATATTCAGGAGAATTCTCCCGTCAATAGCTCCATCAGCGTTATCATAATAAGAACCTAGCACCGAGCCACTAGGAGTATATATTTTAAGCCGAAGAGAGTCTGTCGAATCTCCCCAATTAAGATCTACAGCCAGAAGGGTAAGACCACTACCTACGTATTTTCCATGAAGATTTGTTTCTCCCTGACTGACGGAATCATAAACTGTCATAATACCTATATCTGTGTCAACGATACCAATTTAAGTATCATATGAAGATGCTACGATATAGCTGCTTGAGGTTTTTACGTTTTCCACATTTTCAGCTGCTGTTGCTGTAGTGGCAGATAAAAAAAGCAGGGTTGCCAATAATATAATAAATAATATCTTTCTTGACATTTTCAACTCTCCTGTTAACACTTATTAAAAGAGTTTACTTAAATTTTATGGTAAAATGTCCAATTATTTAGCAAATAACTCTATAAATCTTAAAAAAATTCAAATTTAGATATAATTATGCTTTCAGTTGGATGATTTGGTCACAAATTAATTATAAGAGTAAGTTCCTAGAAAAATATGGACATTTAAAAAGATGTTCAGTGGAGCTCAAATTCTCTCTGGAAGGTTTATTCGAACTCCACATTGCCCGGAGGCATGAGTTAGTGTTAGCTTTGCAATTATTTAAGGCTTGCTTGATCCTGTCTCTGGAGTAAAGAACAGAAGTGATCATATAATGAAGGAAAAGCTTAAGATAAGTGCAATATTTGCAGCAATACTTCTTGTGAGTATTGCTTTTGTTCCAGCTGTAAGTGCACAGACTGACATTTCTCAAAATAAAGAGTATGCTGATGCAGTAGACATTTCGAACAAAAAATCAATTTCTAATGAAGACCTCAAAAAAGTATCAGAAAACGTGAATGTATTGAAAAAAACCGATAACGAAAAGATAGTATCTTTCAAGAAACAAGATGGATCAATTGGATACGCTATTTCATGGAAAGATGAAGAGAATCCTAACAGAGTAAATTTTGCTTTTGTAAATCAGAATGAATTAGTATCCAAAAAGCTCGTATCTGCTTCAAGTCTCAATGATAGTTCGGCAGTTGCAGCAGCAATTTCTGCGGCTAGGACAAGTTTTTGGCATGGAAGTTATATTGAACAGTATGGTGACACCTTAACAGGGGGAGTGCACATCTACTTCAGCGAAAGAGATGCAAATTGGGTTGCAGATGTGGGAACAGGTGCAGCTGGAGCAATAGGTGCTATCATAGGTTCATTTTTTACACCTGCTGCTTCAATAATACTTAGTGCTCTACTCGCTGTAGCAGTGCAAACTGTTTATTGGCAGGAACAGAATTCCGATGGCAGCTTAGATGTAAGAATACCTTACGCAAATATAGCCTCAATGCTATTAACAGGTACGATTTATGTGAAAATTGGTAGTCATTGGTATTGGATTTAATTGAGTGTTGGCTGATTAAAAATCAGCCATTTTTTAATTAGGTGATAACATGGAAAGACAACGTATATTAGGGATTTTAATTTCAATTTTTATGGTTATTGGCATGATCGTACTTAGTGAAGTTGTGGCTAAAAATGTAATAAATGACTATATGTCAATCAAAATCTCACTTATGGTATCTTTTCTTATTGGGGTTCTTTTCTACTGGGCTGTTGTTAAATTGGGAATTAATTAGAGAGGACTTGCTAAATCTCTGTTTTTTACCGGTTGCCATAATAAGCCAATATGGAATCCGTAAAGATTTTGTAACTTATTAACCTGAATTTGACAATATCTACTTAAAATAAGCGCAATATTTGCGGCAATACTTCTTGTGAGTATTACTTTTGTTCCGGCTGTAAACATCTCTTTTGAAAAAACAAATGAACAAAAGATGCCAGAAAAAGTGATTTGATGGAAACTTGCTGATTAGATTAGTTTACCGACTGTTTTGGAAAATCATATAATTAGGACAATTTAAAGCTAGAATGAGAATAAAGTTAATAGCCAAAAAAAGGTAAGGTGAAAAGTACTTTTATTTCTTTGCGCCTTTCAGTCAATGAATTTAACATTTTCTTTGATGATCCTGAAAACAAAATAATAGACTACCCGATAAAAGAAATTCCGTTTCCTAGTTCTGCGCTGGCAGTTACTATACACGTTATAGCATCTATAGCCCTGCCAAAAAAAAGTACGTGGAAAATTACAGAAGTGCAAAAGTCAAAATAGCAAAAATAGAATGAAAATGAAGCTTTAGGCTTCATCTCTTAAGTTTTCTGTAGTTTATTCTGGTTTTCTTTTAAGCTTTTTCTTAGCAAGTTTTTCAATTATCCCGGTATCGATTTTTCCACCTATACTCAGTTTCTTGTTAGCAACTGCGCTTTCAAGAATATGCTGTCCTACAATAGTACGGACAACAAGAGTGGTGTAGCCGTCAGGGCTTCCAACTGAGCCGGCTGAAATATCAGCTTTGAGAGCGGTAAAGTCCGTACAGACACTGCAGCCTGGGCGAGTAGTATCCTCAAGTTCGGTAAGGGGAATTACATACTGCGTACCGTCATCGAGGGTGATTTCGAGCTTGCCCTTAACGTCAATGCGGCAAACCTTCATGGGTTCGAGAGCGTACTCGCTTTTTAGCTTGCCTGCAATAAGTTTTTCGTAGTCGAAACTTTCCGTGCAGAAAAGTCCCATGACAAAGCGAATGGATTTTTTGTATGGGC
Source organism: Methanosarcina sp. A14 (assembly GCF_001729375.1). Lineage (NCBI taxonomy): Archaea > Methanobacteriati > Methanobacteriota > Methanomicrobia > Methanosarcinales > Methanosarcinaceae > Methanosarcina > Methanosarcina sp. A14. The sequence continues at coordinate 2,935 of NZ_LZPK01000336.1, forward strand.
CCACAAGTTGATTGTCGGTTTCAAGCATTTTGCGAACTGCTTGAACTACGCAGGGGACTCCAACAACTGCAATGTTCCTGTACTTCCTGTTTACAACCGCTTCCTTAAGGGAATAAACAAGAGGAACCCACCAGTTGTAACGGCTTCCTGCCTGACCGACAAGGGCTTCACTTTTGGTTATTACCATTGAGTGAGGCTTGAGGGTCCAGGGATCTTCCGTAACCGTAACTACAGCATCTACAAGGCCTATATCCAGGGCGTTTGCAAGAATTGCTGTTACTGCTCCTCCACTCTGCTTTTTCGGAATATCAAACTCAGCTCTTCCAGCAGTAATTTCAAGGTAATCTCCAAGAAGGCTTGAAGGCTGTTCTTCGAGTCTCGGACAAACCTCGTAACAGGCTCCGCAGGGAACATCGTCAACAGCAGCTTTACAGTAGTTATTGCTCTTCGGATGTGTGGAATCCCCGCCTATTTCGAAGTATAGAGCATCAGCAGGGCAGACTGCAATGCAGGCCCCGCAGCCTGAGCAAAGGCCTTCGTCCCAGACTTTCGACTTAAGGTCAAGGTAACTTTTGCTAATTGGTTTCTGTTCTGCCATTTCTGATCACTCCCATACATATTTACTTGCGAAAGGACGGCTGCTTGCAGGTCCGATCCTTGTGTAGTTGGTGTCCAGGAAATCTGCGGGATCATATCCGAACTGCTCGCAGAAATTCTTTATAGTCGGGGCAATGCGTTCAAGATCGCTTTCGGTAAACTTGAATTTCTTGGCTCCTACTCCAAGTAAGAAATCGTCAACCTCTCCGCGGATAATAATTTCTCCGCCGTGGATTCCGCTTCCTATACCCCTGTCTGTCATGGCTTTATCCTCGCCGATACCAAGCACGAGCACCAGACCACCTGCCATATACTCACCGAGGAAGGAGTGGGCTGTGCCACCTACAACAAGTATAGGTCTGGCTTCCACATCATACTGTTTCATGTGGATGCCACCACGGTAGCCAATATTATTCTTTATAAAGACTTTTCCTCCTCGCATGCTGTGGGCAACTGCATCTCCTGCACTTCCGTGAATCACAAGCATTCCTTTATCCATTGTATTGCCAGGAGCATGTTCGGCATCTCCATGTACGATACAGGTCGGTCCACTCATGAAAATTCCCAGATCTCCTCCGGGAACCCCATTGACTATGATGCGAACATTACCTCTTAGTCCATCTCCTATAAAGCGCTGTCCAAGCACGTTGTCTAGTATAATTTCCTCTGCTCCGTCCTTAATCGCAGCCCTGATTTTCTGGTTTAAAGGGGTGTAGTGCATACCTTTTGCATCAATTTTTACCGTCTTCATTTCAATCAGGCTCCAGCTGGCAGTACATCCAGGATTTTAAGCATTCCTTCATCCAGCATATATCCACGCAGGCGGTCTCTATTGCCGCGCAGGCTTTCTATACTATTGATCCCTGCAGCTCCCATAAGTTCGCTCAGTTCCATAGTCCAGCCTCTAATAAGGTTTGAAACCTGAACTGCTCCTCTTTCAGGATCAAGCCTGCTCACAAGCTCTGGACGCTGGGTAGCAATACCCCAGGGACAAAGGTTTCTATAACAATTGCCACAGACTCTGCAGCCCAGAGCAACAAGAGCAGCAGTCCCGATATTAACAGCATCTGCTCCGAGAGCAATTGACTTTGCAAGATCTGCACTGCTCCTTATTCCACCACTTGCAATAATTGATATCTCGTTTCTTACGCCCTGTTCCCTGAGTTTCTGATCAACGCTTGCGATTGCAACTTCAATCGGAATTCCAACATTGTCCCTGAACACCTTGGGAGCTGCTCCAGTTCCACCACGGAACCCATCGATTACTACCGCATCTGCAGAAGAGCGGGCAATACCAGCAGCAATTGGAGCCACATTATGAACGGCTGCAATCTTAACGAAGACCGGTTTCTTCCATTCGGTTGCTTCTTTCAAGCTTCTAATAAGCTGAACAAGGTCTTCAATACTGTAAATATCATGGTGAGGAGCTGGGCTAATAGCATCACTGCCAACAGGGATCATACGGGTCCTTGAGACTTCCTCATTTACTTTTTCTCCAGGCAGGTGTCCACCTATACCCGGTTTTGCTCCCTGACCAATCTTGATCTCAATGGCAGCGCCTCTTTCAAGGTAATCGATATTTACACCGAAACGGCCTGAAGCGACCTGGACAATCATGTGGTCCTGGTAAGGGTAGAGGTCTCTGTGCAGCCCTCCCTCTCCTGTTCCCATATAGGTTCCGAGCTCTGTTACGGCTTTTGCCATACTGAGTTGGGCATTGAGGCTAATAGCTCCAAAACTCATATGTCCGATCATAATAGGAGTATTAAGTTTAAGATTTGGAGCAAGCTTTGTTTCGAGCTCTACGTCACCACTTTCGGTCTTTCTGAAGTTGAGTTTGGATGGCTTCTTTCCAATGTAAGTCCTGAGTTCCATTGGTTCTCTCAGGGGATCAATGCTCGGGTTTGTAACCTGGCAGGCATCAAGGAGAAGACGGTCATAGATAACTGGCAAATCTCTAGCGTTTCCCATTCCTGAAAGGATAATCTTTCCACTACGAGCCTGTTTAATGATATCCTCTCTGACTTCTCTTGTCCAGAGCGGATGGCTGCGGTAATCTATAGGTTTCTCTGTAAGCGTGATTGCATCCCTTGGGCACATGGCAACACAGCGAAGGCAGCCTGTACATTTTCTGGATTCGATCAGGATTTTGTCGCCTTCTCTTCTGTACACGCCATATGAACAGTTTTCAATACAGCGCCCGCAGTCCATGCATTGGTCGCGGTCAATACTGACCTTAAATTTTGGGGGCACACTTCCGAGAGTCATTCAATAAACCTCCCTATAATTGGTTCTCCTGCCCTGGGAGTGTATACATTCTTAACTTCAGGGTCAAGTACTCTTATTGCAGCTTCTTCGCTGGATATGTAGAGCCGGTTTCCATTCTCACCAACTACGAGAGGGCGCAATTTAATTCTGTCAGTAAAACCAACAATGCCATCCTCTGTTCCAACTACGATTGCAAAGGGTCCATTCATAAGGGCAGACCCGTATGTAAGGCGAACTGCTTTGTTCAACTCTGCTTCTTTCGCAGGCATCCGGTCAATATCGTCCCAGAAAGGCGGGGCAAGAGCCTTGACAATCATCTCATAAGAAAGCCCATGCTGTCTTCCAAGCAGGTCAAACAGATAAGCTACAACCTCGGTATCAGTAAACAGGGAGCACTTGTATCCATATCCTTCGACATAACGCTGGTTTGTGCCATATGAAGTAATTTCTCCGTTATGTACTACTGACCAGTTAAGAAGGTTGAAAGGATGGGCGCCTCCCCACCAGCCTGGAGAGTTTGTAGGATAACGGTTGTGTCCAAGCCAGATATATCCCTTGTAATCTTGAATTCTGTAAAAGTTTGCCACATCTTCAGGCCAGCCGGAAGCTTTGAAGACTCCCATATTTTTCCCGGAAGAAAAGATTGTAGCTCCTTTTACATTGGAATTTACTTCCATGACTATGTAAGTGACAACATCATTTTCAGAAGCCATTTTCCCTGCCATCAGGTCTTCTGAGGGCTTAAAGAAGTATCTCCATGGGATGTGTACTTTCTTTATGCCCGGCTGCGGGGTGGTCGGGATTTCTTCCTGGTGAACAATTTTTCCCCATTGTTCGAGGAGCTCATCTACCTTCTTTTTTGATTCACCTAGATTGTCAAAGAAAACATGAAGAGCATAGTAGTCTGCATACTCCGGATAAATTCCATATGCAGCATAGCCTGCCCCATCTCCACTACCTCTTTCGTTCATGAGGCTGAGGGCGGCTTTTATGCTCGACCCGTCCATTCTGGACTTTGTTCGGTCTATAAAGCCTATTATTCCACACATTTTGATCACTCTAAAAATGGATAGGAATGAATGTAACGCATATAGGTTAATAATTTTCGGGATTATTTCCGTGGCTCATTTTTGAGAATTAGTTCAAAAAACTTGCCAGCTGAAAAACTGGATTTAAGGGTAACTTTTTATCAATTTTCATAATTTATGGATATTTAACTAAGTTTGTTTCATGCAAATTATTTAATTAATGTGAGTATATAGCAACGCTTCCACATATGGTTCTACTTCATTTCATACATCGAGAGGGTCACCACTAAGGGAAGTAAGTAATTTAGTACCTATTTGACGATATATATATTTTTCTTTTTCCGGTTAAAAGTTCTTGAGGTAATGCTGCAAAGCACAACGGTTTAACCGTTTAATTTTTTCGTTTGGATTTTTATTTAAGAACCCTCTGTATTTTTATCATGGAATATTCCTTTTTAACAGACTCCACACTATCGTCTTTAGGACTTCTGTGCCTTTGCTTGTAGTGCAATTTAAGTTAATTTTTATAAAAAGTTACCTCCTGGGTACGAGGGTTTTTCAGAAGGGAAGCATTTTTATATCAATATTCAGTTCAGGCTTTAGTTTTGAAAAATATTAGGAAATTTCCCCTGCCCTGACCAGTAAAATCAATAAAAAAATATTTTATTAGTTGTGGAGTTATATTATAAAATGAGAACACACTTCCCGGAAGGAGTGTGTCTCTTCAAACAAACTTTTAATTCCGCCACAATTTTGTCGCAGTAAATTTTTTCAGTATCCACATGGGTTTTAGGATTTCTGGTATGCTTACAGCATATGTAAATATTTCTCAAGTTCCCATGGGTGAACATTTGCTTTGTATTCATCCCATTCCATCTCTTTAGCACAGAGGTAATGACTGAAAACATGTTCTCCTAGAACTTCTTTTACGAATTTGCTGCCTTTCATTTCATCAATTGCCCCTTTAAGGTCTGCAGGTAGGGAGCGAATACCTTTTTCCTCTCGTTCTTTTTCCGTAAGATGGAAAATGTTCGTGTTAGTTGGCTCTCCGGGATCAATCTTGTTCTTTATACCATCAAGCCCAGCTCTAAGCATCAGGGCAAAGGCAAGATACGGATTACACGATGGGTCTGGGCATCTTAGTTCAACTCTTGTCCCATTGCCACGGGTTGCGGGAATGCGGATAAGGGAACTTCTGTTCTTTGCAGACCAGGTGAGGTAAACCGGTGCTTCATATCCGGGTACAATTCTCTTATAGGAGTTAACAACCGGATTTGTAACAGCTGCGAATTCCTTGATATGTTTTAACAGACCACCAATATAATACATTGCTTCTTGAGAAAGCTGATCTTCACCCTCTGGATCATAGAATACATTATTGTCTCCCTTGAAGAGAGATTGATTGGTATGCATGCCTGAGCCATTTACTCCAAAGAGAGGTTTTGGCATAAAGGTAGCATAATATCCTTTATGATATGCAATTGATTTTACCACATATTTGAAAGTTATAACATTGTCAGCAGTACTCAGCACATCACCGAATCTAAAGTCAATCTCATGCTGAGAAGGTGCGACTTCGTGATGAGAGGCTTCAATCTGGAAGCCCATACTTTCGAGAGTATAGTCAATATCTCTACGTACATCCTGTGCACGGTCGAGGGGAGAGAAATCGAAGTATCCTCCATGATCCGTAAGTTCTGTGGTCGGATTTCCGTTTGCGTCAAGTTTGAAGAGGAAGAATTCCAGTTCAGGACCTACATTCATCGAGTACCCCATTTTTTTGGCTTCTTCAATTGCGCTCTTAAGAACATATCTGGGGTCTCCTTCAAACGGTTGACCATTAGGAAGATACACATCTCCAAGGATCCTGGCTACTGCGCCAGTTGTAGGTCTCCAGGGAAGGATTCTGAAAGTAGACGGGTCAAGCACAAGTTTCATGTCAGATTCTTCAATCTTTGTAAAGCCCTGGATCGAAGACCCGTCAAACATTACACCGCTTTCGAAGGCTTCTTCTAACTGTTCAACAGGAATTGCCCAGCTTTTGATGATGCCAAGTGTATCCGTAAACTGGGTACGGATAAACTTTACGTCTCTTTCTTTTACAGCCTCTAATACATCTTCTTTGGTCATACACTTCTTTATTTGCACCATTTTGATTTCCCATCCTAACTAGGCATTAGGTATCCTTTTACCTATATGATACTATATATATATTTCCCAATCTTGTAGAAAATATGGAACTGTTTAGATATATGGTAAATTGAATTGTCTTTGAGAATATTTGTGTGAGCATCCCCAGTTCGTTGAATATATTTCGAATCTCATGTATATAAAGCTCATTAAAGCTAATTCTAAAAGGAGTAAATTTCTTAGTGCGAGTTGAGTTTTCTTCCGACGGCATGTGTTTACAAAAATGCTATAAAAAGCAGCAGCAAAAACTTAGGGCTTTTTAATCCTAAGATTAATAACGCTTGGGGTATAGAATAATTTCCGGTATTGGTATGGTTCAAAAAGTTAATTTCTTCAAGCTTCTTGTCTCTGTATTGCTCTGCCAGTTTGCAGGGGCAATGGGTTCGAGATTTACAGTATCGTCTCTTGAAAATTGGTATCTTTTGCTGGAAAAGCCCGCTTTTACCCCGTCATCCCAGGCATTCTTTCCGGCCTGGGTCACACTTTATACACTTATGGGAATCTCATTATATCTTGTCTGGGAAAAAGGATTGCAAGAACAAAAAGTTAAAAAAGGAATGCTTATTTTCGGAGTTCAGTTAGGTCTTAATGTTCTCTGGTCTTTTCTCTTTTTTGAGCTAAAGTCTCCTTACTATGCTTTTGTTGAGATTATTTTGCTCTGGCTTACAATCTTTCTGACAATATTGAAATTCAGAGAAATTTCAAAAATGGCTTCTTATCTACTATTTCCTTATATTCTATGGGTTAGCTTCGCTGCACTGCTTAATTACTATCTATGGGTTCTGAACTCATGACTCAAGATTTGAAACTTATTATTGACTTCCAGAACTATTCAAACTTATTCTCATTAAAAAAAGTATTGTTTAAAACGGGTTTATTTAATTATGACTTACGCAGTTAAACTGAAAAATCAGCAGCATCAGATCGTTAGCTGTCTAAAACATGGCTTTAATCCACAACCTTTGCCGTAATTGATTTTGTTTATCAAGTGCGTAAGTCTTATTAATAATAGTTTATTTAAAATTTGTTACATAAAAATAGTTTATTCAAAACTGGTTGTTTAAAATTAGCCTACTCAAAACTGTTTTTTGTCAATATCGATTTTATTCTCCCTGAACCCATGATTTTATAGTGGAATTCTTGAATGAAATTCTTAATCGCTAAAAAAGCTGTAAAGAAAGTATACCTAGAAATCCAGAGTAAACTTTCATTTTTCAAATATCATTAACATTATCGTATTACAGAGCTCCACAGCCACAGCTTCTTCCCAGAAGGGTCGATATTCGGTGCTTCAAATGATGAATATCGTCTTCGGACATATTCTGAAGCTCTTTTTTATGCTCTTTTTCTATATGATCAAGTATATCGTTTTCAACTTCTTCCAATTCGTTGCCAGCAGCCATAAAGTTACACTTGAACCCCAGATCGCCGCATTTTATTATTTTCATAAAATCTCCTCTATGCAAACAAATCTTAATAGAAACGGTCTTTGTTGAATTAAATAAAAATATAATAAAGATTAATAGGATATAAAATTAAGTTTTTTAGAATTATTTTACAATAATCTATTCTTTCGTTGCCTTACTCAATCGGAACATACCTTGCACACATAAAACCCTCTTTGTAAGGGACTTTGATGGTAAGCATTCCATTATCGTTGACTGCAATTGCTTTTTCGGGATCTACGGGCCCATCCAGAAAAAAAGAACCCAAATACTCTACGGTTTTACTGAACGCTTTTATATAAAAGCTGTTTTCATGCATTAAAATTGTGATATTCTCACTTTTTATATCGGGAAGTTCAACTTCCAAAATAAGATGTAGATGTGTATCATCGTGATACATTGCTAGTATTGGAGTTTTCAATATTCTAGGTATTGAACTTTCCATAGTATTCTCTCCCCCTTAAAGAAGTCTGCCCTCAAATCTCTTCCCTTACTCGATTTTAACGTCCACTGCTTTCTCAAAAGGCTGCTGATAAAGTACCTTTACTTTAAGTACACCGTTTGAATAATTAGCGACCGCTTTTTCCGGGCTTACAGGACAGCAGACTGTGTAACTGTCTGCATACTCAACCCCTTCTTTGGTAGCCTTTACATAAAAGCCGCCTTCGGTAATTTTAAAAGTAATATTTTTCTTTTCGACTCCCGGAAGAACTACTTCTATTTCCAGATTTTCAAATTCATCGTCAGGATATGCACTGATAACAGGTGATAATCGCAAAATATCTACCATTATTTACCCCCAGAATAACATCGTTGATTAACGTATTTATATGTATCATCCCCCATAAATCTGAAAATATGTAAGTTAGAACTATAATTGTTCAGTGTTACTAAACATAAATTCATTGTTATTTTTAATAGAAATTTAACTGCTAGCTTAATTAACTCTTGTTTCGAAGCAGGTTCCATAATATAAAGATATCTTTTATATATTTTTTTCTATTTATATTTATAGTGTAGTAAATTTACAATGTAGTAAAGACAGAACTATTAAATAGAAAACAATAGCGGTAGATTACAAGGAGCACGCTTCAATAACTAAGATTTAACCAAGTAATTTATCAGGCACCTTATAAACTTTTAAATAAAAAACAAGAAGCGTCTCAGAGGTTAGTTTAGAAACTCTATTTCCTATTTATATAAACCATCTGAAACATAACTACTTGTGTAAAACTATCGAGAGATTTATTCAAACTCAATAGTTTCAGTAAACTACTTACTAAATTTATACCCATTTAATAGGGGTCGTACGTTGGGATCTAATATAAAATAACAGGAGCGATCCGATACGGTAGAGGGAAGGGGTTGATTCACGAATGGACAGTAATGTCATAGAAGTAAATAATCTTGAACATTCATACGGCTCTGTAAAAGCTGTTAACAATATCAGTTTTACTGTAAAACAGGGGGAGATTTTCTCATTCCTTGGTCCAAATGGGGCAGGCAAAAGTACCGTGATTAATATTCTTACGACACTCAGGAAACTCCAGAAAGGCGAAGCTAGAGTTAACGGGTATGATGTCGCAAAGGAACCAAACTCCGTAAGAAGGTCAATAGGTATTGTTTTCCAGATGCTTTGCCTCGATCATGAAATGACAGTGTCTGAAAATCTGGAATATCACGGTAGGATCTATTCGATGAAAAAAAAAGAAAGAAATAAACGAATCGAAGAACTTTTAAAGCTGACAGATCTGGAAAGTAAAAAGGACACCCTGGGGAAAGATTTGAGCGGTGGCATGAAGCGAAGGCTTGAGCTTGCAAGAGGGTTGATGACAAAACCTGCGGTCCTTTTCCTTGATGAGCCAACGATAGGTTTCGATATCCAGACGAGAATGAGAATGTGGGAATACCTTAGAGAGATTAAGAGAGAGGGTACTACTATATTCCTGACAACACACTATATGGAAGAAGCCGATCAGTTGAGCGACAGGATAAGCATAATTGACCAGGGGAGAATAATCGTAACCGGAACCTCTGATGAATTAAAGAATAAACTTGGTAAAGACCTTATTTACCTGGAAACAAGCGATAATAAGGCTGCTGCAGAGATCTTAAGGTCACTTGAGTCAGTTAAAAGTATAACAGAAGATACGAAATCTTTGAGAATTATGATCAGGGAGGATGTTACTCATGTGCTTCCTCAAATTATGGAGAAAATTCGGAGAGAGGGGATAGACATTATAATCGTAAATATTAAAAAACCTTCAATGGATGATGTTTTTGTTCATTACACAGGACACGGGTTAAGGGAAGGCAATGAAGACGAAAAACAGCAAGAAGTAGAAACGGTGGGGATTTCTAAATGAGCTTCGAATTTCGTGCCATATACTGGAGGGAGATGCTGAAATACTTCAGATATAAATCAGTACTCATCACTTCAATGATCCAACCTATTATGTGGCTGGCATTTTTTGGGCTTGCCATGTCAGATAGTTTTGACAAACTAACTTCATTTGTTCCAAATGAACCCGGCGTTCCCGTAGTCAAATATATTACCTACATGGGTGCAGGAATAATTGCAATGGATGTGCTGTTCAGCAGTTTGTTTGGAGGCACTACCCTTATGTTTGACAAAAAATTTAGCCTTTTGAGAGAAACTCTTGCAAGTCCAGTTCCCAGATCTCATATTATTCTCGGTGTTGGACTTTCCGGTGTGACTAAAGCCCTCTTTCAAACTTTCATAATAATAGGGTTCGGAAAACTTGTAGGAATGGAGTTCTTTAAGGGATATACACTTATTGAAACTCTTATCGCAATAGTGGGTATTATGTTACTGGTGTCAATATTTACTCTTGGCTTCCTATTTCTGTCAGGTTCAATTGCAATTACCGTTGAAAATCCGGAGGGAATGCAGTCTATCCTCACCCTGGTTAGTATGCCCATTTTCTTCGTAAGTAACGCCCTTTATCCTATTGACGGCTTTCCTACTATCCTCAAGGTTCTATCGATGTTTAACCCGCTGACCCTTCTAGCAGGCGGAATTCGTTATTTTGCTTTGGGGACCGACTTCTCTGTGATGGGAACTCACTACATATATACACCAGTTGATATAGTCGTGTCTTTCCTGGGCCTCATTTTCTTCGCCCTTGTAATGTTATCTGCTGCTATGTGGAGGTTTAATAAAGTAGACATATAATATTTCCAGTTCGCTTATTGTTTTTTAACTTTTTATCTAATGATACAAAGATTTCATTTAAACAGGCACGTTTTATATATTCAAAAACTTGGATTCCTAATCCAAGTTCCTTGTTTAAAATTACATAATCCAAGTTTTTGATTTAAAAGTAAATAATCCAAGTTCCCTATTTAAAAAGTAAATTTTAGACATGTAGTTGTATTTTTTAAACAGTTCTGATTTATAGCCCTCGCGTTTTAATGAGGCTCATCCTTTAGTTACGCTTTAGCAAAATACCATAAAACGCTATATAGTTACGTGAATAACGGTTTTCTATAGAGTGCTTTGAATCTTATTCTTTTTTGGAGAAAATGGTGCAAATACTGGACAGGCCTAGGAACCTCCCTGAATTCAAGACTTTGTTTTTCCAGTTTCATTCTAATAAAGTCGTCAACTACCGATCTCCTGCAACGATAGACTCGACTAGTTTAGGACTTACGTACTTAAAATACAAAATCAAGTACAATAGGCGTTGTAATTAAGTATGAGTTTTAGACGGTTAAAGGTTTAATGCTATAGATTTCTCGTTTTAACCACGTAAGTTATATAGTTATTCATCCCTCCGATTTTTCTATAAATACACGTGACATTAAATTAATCGTATGAATTCATTTTCAAAATTAAATATAGAAACAGTTTGAATGCTGCGAATTTCAGAATACCTACAAAGTCAAATAAATATCTCGTTTATATGCCGTATTTAAAATTTAAAGAAAATAACACTTATAACAGAATCTGCAAAGACTTTTTATCTAATTAACTTTTTAAAACTAGTAAAATTCACTTTTTAATTAAAAACTCAAAATTTTCTTCATTATAAATATTTAAACCTAATTCATATTAAAAAAGTAAAATTAGTTCTCCTTAAAAATTTCAATTTTTCTTTGTTTTTTCTTTGTTCTTTATAACTCCTTAATTGATTTTCAAAATATTTTCTAAGTCTCAGTTCCTCTACCTAAATTACCTCCTTATTGGAATCTCAAGTACAAGAACAGAGCTGAGATGTAAATTACTCGGCTGAACTCTATGGTTGTTTGACTAATCATTGTAGTATATTTTCTAGAAAAAACCCGAACCCAGTCACTTTTTTAAGAAAAAATAATACAGGTTACATGCATGAGCATATAGTATAAACCTGTATTTGATATAGAATGGTAACTGACTAATAAACACTGAGATCTACTTCACCGGGAGAATCTTCCAAAGCCACCAAAGCCACCAAAGCCCTGACCGCTGAGGTACATCATCTTAAACCTTATAATCTCTAGAAAAATGGTGATTTTTGTATAACTCAAATAAAGCATTGACATTGTAAGTCCCTCCACTTCTCTACTTTCAAAACTGTCTCTTTTCAATCCATCTTCCTTCAATAAAAATTGAGCATCTTCTGCCAATTTAACTCGGTTCACAGATACTTTGGATAATATTTGTTTTCGCCAACCTCCTTAGATATCCAGTTTATATCATACTCCCAAGTTATACTCCCAGGAATTTACTTTTGGAACTACAGGTAAGTATAAACAATCTTTAATAGTTCCAGCTAAAAGATTTAGGGATTTAAAGGATATTAAGTTGGATAACTGGATTGTATATGCCTACACTGAGTAATAGTATCAAATTTAGGTCTATTGGAAAGTAACTGTTCCAATAAAGAACTACCAAGGAGCATCAATATCAAAGTATACTTTAAATTTATATATAATGTAAAGAACTAAAACTTCTTACAAATAATAGTCTTTTAGTATTTAGAAACAGAATCTTTTACTGCAATAGTTATACAGGATTTCCAAGCATCTCGTTTCTTTAATTTCCATTTCAATTTTTCGGAGGTGAATACCCTTTAAAGGGAGCCATGATGTTCAAAAAATATTATACATTTCCTATTTTCGGCTTTTTAAAAACAATTTTAAATTATAGACTGTTTCCTATCCCATATTTCAAAAAGTATGTTTGAAACTACAGACACCTTCAAAAGAGTAAATATTAGCAAAATAAAAAAGAAGTAAAAAAGTGGTAATATTACGTTTCTTTTGTAAAGAAGAAGTTACCTGAAAAGCAGGTAACTTCATATGTTATTGTTATCTCTTAATCGTCATTATTGCTTAATCGCAGTAGAAGAATTTGAAGCATTCAGCTACATAGGAATAGCAGACATTTGAATAGAATATGCTGAAGGTCATTTTTAACCCCTCCCATCTTTTTATTAAGTTTGTTCGTTCCCCGTTATACCTGGCTTTCTGCAATTGGGAAATATAAGACCTATGATTATTCCCTGCAGAAACCGTTTAATTTACAGCTTGATTACCAGCAACAGTCTTCGTAAAAGAATTTGAAGCACTCAGCCTGATAGGTACTGCAGACCTTTGAATAGAATATGCTGAAAGTCATAATACGTTTCCTCCAGTCTTTTCCTGATTGTTTATCCCCCGTTATACCCTGGCTCTCTGCTAGTGGGAAATATAAGACTTTATGGTCTTTCCCCGCAGAGACCATTTAATTCTAATTAGCACTCCTACTTAATCGCAGTAGAAGAATTTGAAGCATTCAGCCTGATAGGCTTTGCTGACACAAGAATAAAAAATACTGAAAGTCATGATATCATTTCCTCCAATCTGTTCTTGATTGTTTATCCCCCGTTATACCTCGCCTCCTGCAGCCTGGACATATAATAACCTGGCCATTCCCTGCAGAGAGACATCTTACAATTCTTTTACATACGTTCATTTAAAAGAACGAGAAAAAGAATCCAATGTTGTTTGTGAAGTTAAAACACTGGTTAAGGTTGAATCCAAAGATAAGTTCTGGAAACATGTTTATTCCCTCCGTAGTTTGTATTTTCGAAATCGATACTTGCATACTGTAGATAGCAATTTTATTTGCAACCGCTGTTCAATTTTGATATAATTTTTGTCTATCAAACCTCCAAGTCACATGGCTACTGTCAGCCACTTGATAATATTCATATGGTGGATTTCCTCTTATTTCAGGATCTACCGTTTAAAATATTAGCTAACAGTGACTGTATATAGCTATATATATTAAGTTATATAAGCTCAATAGAAAATCATCTTCTTATAAATAATACTTCTTAAATGTTTAGAGTAAAGGTTTCACATACAGACATATGTTTTTTTAACTTATATTATGTTCAAAAGTTTAAAATTTATTCCCACTTAGATCTAAATATTTAATTGTATTCACAGGTCCAAAGAAAAAATTCTCTAAAATGTCTGGTGCAACCATCTTAATTCTGCCATCGTCTTTTTAGAAAATATGTAATATAAAAACAGTATAAATTTATTAGAACAAATACCGGGATAAGATTATGAATTTTTTGGGAAAAGCCTCTCCTCTCATGAAATAGTTACAGCTATCTGTTCTCACTGCTTTCATTTTAGAGGATTCTGTTTACAGAAATTTTTGGTAAAGACCCGCGTTTTATACTGAAAAAATTCGTTAAAAAGTCCAAAACAGCATATAGAGCTTCAATTTTGAAAATATAGTTCGTACTTCTTGCTTTCAAAGCTAGAAACCAGTAGCCACGTGCCTTTGAATAGTCACTTTAGTCGTAAATTAAGAAAGCATAAGTTAAAATGGACTGTCTTACATAATGAGTAAAAACGTTGAAATTATTCAATATAATCCATTCATCACATTTCAGTAACTTTGGGGAAGGGGGATATGAATATTATCAAAAATAGTTTACCTGAGGGTGGATTCTCTATTGTCGAGGTTTCCAATGTAAGGAAAAGCTACGTACTTAGGAGTCTGGAAATTTCCGTGCTCTCAGACATCAATCTCAAAACTGAGAGAGGAAAACTTCTGGCTATAATGAGCCCACCAGGCTCAGGAAAAAGTACTCTTGTGAACCTTATAGATTGCCTTGACAGGCCTGCTGAAGGTCAAGCTCTTGTCAGGAAGCGTGACCTCAATAGAATGCCGAATCAAGAGCTTACCCGCCTTAGGGGGCTTGAAATTGATTTTGTGTTTCAGAGTTTTAATCTTGTTCCGCGCCTGACTGCCCTTGAGAATGTTTTGCTCCCAACTTTTGCTAATTCGAGAATCAATATTGATTCAACAAAGCATGCAACGGAACTTCTCAAAGTTATGGGAATTCATAACCACATGCATCACAGACCAGGAGAACTTTCAGGAAGGCAGTTCCAGAGGTTTTCAATCGTACCGCATATCAATGATCCTGTAATCCTTCTTGCGGACGAGCCGACTGGAAACCTTGACTCCAGAATAGGAGCCTAAATCCTTTGTATATTATGGATTTGGATAACGAAGGGAGAACAGTAGTAATCGTCGCACACGACCCTGAAATTGCAAAATATGCTAACAGAGTTATCCCAGTAAAAGATGAAATAATTCAATACAATTGAAGGTGCAAGTATATGGAAATGATAAAGAAGATTACTGTAGCAACTCTTTTTTCCTTGCTTTTGATTTTCTTGCTTTTTGCAGTTCCTGCCTCTGCAGCTGTTGGGGGAGCCAATCTGAAAGTTACAATAGTCGAAACAAATCCCTATCCTGCAAAAATAGGAGAATACCTGACTTTAACCGTTCAGGTAGAAAACATTGGAGGGGATAAAGCTGACAATGTTGACATCGAGGTTGTACCTCAATATCCTTTCTCTCTTGATTCAGAGACAAATGCCTTACAGAATGTTGGAGCCCTCAATCCTGGAAGGACTGCTACAAAGGAATTTTACCTTTTTGTAGACAAAAATGCGCAGAAAGGAATCCGCTCCATTGACATCAGAACAAAAACAGGTAAAAACAGCCCCTGGAGTGAGAAAAGTTTTGACATACGAATAGGCACTGAAACATTTAAGAGCAAAGGTACAGTTGAACTTAAGGAAGTTGCTTCGGAACCAGAAGTTTTCATGCCCGGAGACAGGGGTACTGTCACTGTAACTCTTATAAACACTGCAAGCAATCCTACTGTCACCATTGATGGAAGTGACTTCGATACCAATGCCAGAATTCAGGCTGCAGTTTTAAAACCTTTATCTGATGGGATAATCGTCCTTGACGCTCCTTATGAAGATATGGGCATTTTAGGGCCTGGAGATAGCATCAAACTGACTTTCAATGTTAAAGTTGCAGAAGACGCTCCAGAAGGAACTCACAACTTTGAACTTGCAATAGAGGGGAACTCCTTCGATTATAACAGCAGAAAGAATATTCCTCTCAAGGTAGATTCTTCTAACATAAGAGTGATTCCTTCAAAAGAACTTCAACTGACAAATGGTGAATCTACAATTGAGTTCGATGTAGCGAACACTCATCCTAATGAGTTTAGCTCGGTTAGTATAAAACCTGAAGCTGAAGGAGTCACATTTTACCCTGCTGAGTATTTCATAGGACCAATGAATCAGGACGAACTTTTTACGATTGAATTTAATGCCGTTGCAGACAATTCATGGGGCACCAGTAAGGAAGGAGAGATAAACATGAGCCTCACTGCTAACTACAACAACGGAATCAACAGACATGCAAACACTGTAGGAGACCTGAAATTTATAAACATTTCAGAGTCCCCTGAGTCTAATTCAACAGCCGTACTGGCAGGTGGACTTATTATAATCTCTGTTCCTGCAGCTCTCTTGTTCTACAGAAGAAGGAAACAATAATTAAAGAAATATTAAAGAAAGGTTAGCTGACATCATATTTGTGGGGGAAAATATGATAAAATTTTCACAGGCAGCTCGTATAGCAGCTGGAAGTATAGGTAGTGCTAAACTAAGGTCTGCACTTACAACACTGGGAATAGTAATTGGCATAGCTGCAGTAGTTGTTAACGCATCTCTTGGTGCCAGTTTTAACCAGTTTTTTACTGATGAGATCTCTTCTGTAGGCTCTAATTTTATTATCGCAGCTAGCGAACAGCCAAATCTCTTCTTTGATAACGAGTACAATCTAATGAAGAATACTCCGGGAATTTCCGGCGTATCTCCAAGAAAATCGATGAGCGGGGATCTCACATATCTTTCTGAAACTAAAAATGTAAATATTGCAGGAATTAACAAAGATTTTCAGGAAATCCAGGGACTGCAAATGGAAGAGGGTACTTTCCTGACGGACAAAGATAGCGCTGTGGCTGTTCTTGGATATGATATTGCAAATGACAAGTTCAGCAAAAATATTTCCCACAGGAGCACTGTAGAGATCGCTTTTCGACAGGAAAACGGTACCGTTGTAAAGAAAAGTTTTAAGGTAAAAGGAATATTGAAAAATTCCGAGCCAACTGTTGTGGGTGAGGATAGTGACTACGATTTAACAGTTTTTATTCCCGTTTCTACAATGAATGAGATGATCGGGGAAAAAGACTATGGAGCCTTCCTTGCGATGGCAGACAGTCCTGAGAAAATTCGTGATATTTCAGATGACGTGGATAGCAGATTCGCGAGGAACTTTGGAGTCCCGGAAAGAGATATTGATAATGAGGATTTAAAACCCTATTACGTCTTTAATCAGGAGGAAGTTCTTGAGCAAACTGGAAAAATAGGAGATGCTTTGAGTTCTTTCCTTCTCATTCTTGCCCTAATATCTCTTTTTGTGGGCTCGATAGGAATTATGAATATTATGCTTGTGACCGTAACTGAAAGAACCAGAGAAATAGGGATAATGAAATCTGTAGGTTACAGCAATTCCAATATTCTATCTCTGTTCTTGCTGGAATCTGTAATGGTCAGTTCCTTTGGGGGGATCGTAGGTACTGTAATAGGTGGTCTGGGAGCTTACGCTCTTGAAATTGCCCTTAAACTTCCTCCTGTTTTCCCCTTAACATTGATTGAAATAGGGATTGCAGTTTCGGTTCTTGTCGGGATAACTGCTGGTCTTTATCCTGCAAGAAAAGCTGCACGCATGAATCCTGTGGATGCCTTAAGGTATGAATAAGAATATGTCCCTTGAATAGGGCTACTCTATCTGGAGAATAGCCCTTTTCTGTTTCAATCCGTTCCTCTTGACCAGCTCGATTGGATATTGATCGGTAAAAATAGTTTCAAAATAACTTCATAACAAGTAGCTCTATGGATCCACTCAACGAATTTAGCACACTGGAAAATCACTCTACGGTTAACGCTTAAAACACAAAAATCGGACTAGGCTAAATTGTATGACACGTAGGAGATTTATTAATTAATTTGAATATTTGAAAAACAGAGGAGTAGATATGGAAACGAAGATTTTGATTAAAGACGTTTCTGCTCCAGGAGATTTAATTTTGGAGACAGAAACCGAAAATCTCACACTTGAAGTAGAACTGCCCTCTGGAGAAGGCCTCGTTAATTCAAAAGAAGAATCGTTTAAATGTAAACTGGGCCGTTCGAGAGATCTACAGAGTGACAAAACACATAGGACAGCGACTCCAATAATTAAAGTTATTGATGTCAAAAAGAGCTATACTCTTGGAGGTATGGAGGTTCCAATTCTTCATGATATAAACCTTAAAGTGCTAGAGGGAGAATTCCTTGCCATAATGGGACCATCGGGTTCGGGTAAAAGCACACTTATGAATCTTATCGGTTTTCTTGATAGGCCTACGGAAGGGACAATCATAATTAAAGGTCTGGATATCAATAAACTATCTGACAAGGAAGTTGCCAGGCTCAGAGGGTTAGAAATCGGTTTTGTTTTTCAGACATTCAACCTGATCCCCAGGCTTACAGCTCTTGAAAACGTTGAGCTTCCAACCTATGCCAACGCAAGGAGTGGAGTCGATACTCATGAAAGAGCAAAGGAATTACTTAAACTCGTGGGACTGGAAGATCGAATGCACCACAAGCCGGGTGAGCTTTCAGGTGGTCAATCCCAGAGAGTTGCTATTGCCCGAGCTCTTATCAATGACCCTGCGATCCTCCTTGCAGATGAACCCACTGGAAATCTGGACTCGAAGACAGGCTGTGAAATTCTAAATATATTTAGAAGACTCAACGAAGACAGAAGAACAATTGTAATGATTACTCACGATCCGGAAATTGCAGGATATGCAGACAGGATAGTGCTCGTAAAGGATGGAATAGTTCAGAATACGGAATAATCTCGGGTGTTATATTTCAAAACTCAAGCTAATCGGGGTGTGGAATTAGAATGGCAAAAATCAAAAATTCATTTGTCCCTCTTGTATTATCCTGGCTTTTAGCTTCCTCGTTTTTTGCATCTTCTGCCTCTGCAGCTGTTGGGGGAGCAAATTTGAAAGTTACAATAGTTGAAACAAATCCCTATCCTGCAAAAATAGGAGAATATCTGAATCTGACTGTTCAGGTGGAAAACATTGGTGGAGATAAAGCTGACAATGTTGACATCGAAGTTGTACCTCAATATCCTTTCTCTCTTGATTCAGAAGCAAATGCCCTAAAGAATGTTGGAGCCCTCAATCCTGGCAGGACTGCTACAAAGGAATTTTACCTTTTTGTAGACAAAAATGCGCAGAAAGGAATCCGCTCCATTGACATCAGAACAAAAACAGGCAAAAACAGCCCCTGGAGTGAGAAAAGCTTTGACATACGAATAGGCACTGAAACATTTAACAGCAAAGGTACAGTTGAACTTAAGGAATTTGTCTCGGATCCGGAGGTTTTCATGCCAGGAGACAGGGGTACTGTCACTGTAACTCTTATAAACACTGCAAGTAATCCTACTGTCACCATTGATGGAAGTGACTTCGATACCAATGCCAGAATTCAGGCTGCAGTTTTAAAACCTTTATCTGATGGGATAATTGTTCTTGACGCTCCTTATGAAGATATGGGCATTTTAGGGCCTGGAGATAGCATCAAACTGACTTTCAATGTTAAAGTTGCAGAAGATGCCCCGGAAGGAACTCACAACTTTGAACTTGCAATAGAGGGGAACTCCTTTGATTACAACAGCAGAAAGAATATTCCTCTCAAGGTAGATTCTTCAAACATAAGAGTGATTCCTTCAAAAGAGCTCCAGATAGTAAATGGTAGATCTACTCTTGAGTTCGATGTAGCCAATACTCACCCTAATGAGTTTAGCTCGGTAAGCATAAAACCTGAAGCGGAAGGCGTCATATTTTACCCTGCTGAGTATTTTATAGGGCCAATGAATCAAGACGAGCTTTTTACGATTGAATTTAATGCGGTAACAGACAATTTATCCGATGCCAGAAGGGACCCCTACGAGCCTATAAATCTAACACTTTCAGCAAATTACGGCAATGGAATAAATAAGCATGAGAATATAGTAAGCAATATGTATATTCAGTCCATTGAGGCAACTCAGGGCAGTTCGGGCATGCTTGTCCCAGGCTTATTACTTGTTGTCATCGCCGTTGCAGGCATACTAGTTTACAGAAAGAAGAAACAGAGCAGAAAATGAACATTCAGGGAGAACAAAAGCTCCTGGAGATTAATATCAAATTTTTGAAAAAAGTTTTGAAGGTAGTGCAGCTCAGATAGATATCCTGAAACATACGAAGCAGTTTAAGGCTGCACTCGATCTTTTTGATTATATCCGGGTAAAGTATGCAAACGATTCCCAGTCCTGGTTTTAGCCAATCTCCGATCAAATTATTTCTTTCCTATTTTATCGGAAGAGTAAAGATAAACGTGCTGCCTTTTTCTCCCTTTGATTCCACCCAGATATTCCCTCCATGAAGATCTACGAAGTTTTTAGCAATATAAAGTCCAAGTCCAGTTCCACCGTATCCCCTGGTTGTGGAAAAATCTGCCTGAATAAAAGGCATAAACATCCTTTCGTGATCCTCTTTTGACAGCCCTATTCCGCTATCCGAAACTTTAATCTCGAGCATCCCTTCTTTTTTGAGGGCGCTTACAGTAACCTTTTTCTTTTCAGGAGTGAGTTTTATAGCGTTATTCATGAGACTGTACAGGATCTGTCTCAGCTTTGTTCTATCAGCCCGGATGTTCTCAAGAGAGGCATCAACCTTTACTTCTACACTGACTTTCTTACTTGAGGCAAATGAGATAAGACTCATTCTTACCTCTCCTAGAAGGCTGGCAATATCTACATCTTCATAATTAAGGTTCTTTTCCCCGGTTTCGAGCATTGATATATCAAGTAGATAATTGATAATTTCCAGAAGGTTCTTCCCGCTTATGAGAATATTACTTACATATTTTGATTGCCTCGTGTTCAGGGACCCGAAAGCTCCTTCCAGCAGCAAATCGGAGAAACCTATTACCGAGTTAAGGGGGGTCCGAAGTTCATGGTTCATGTTAACCATCAGCCCATTTTTGGCCCAGTTTGAGGCTTCTAGATCTGTTTTCGCTTTGAGAAAATTATTTTTCAGCTCTATTTTTTCTTCCAGAATTCTCAAACTCTCTAATTTCCCTTTTCTTTTAGCAAAAACATTGCTTTCTTCCATTAATTCTAGAAGGACTCTACCTGAAAGTTCTTCAAGAGGAATGGTATAGAGAAGTGTGATACTTTTATTCTTTTCCAAAGCCATTGTTTCAATGGCCTTTCCACACGTTTCAAGACAGGGCTTAAGAGAATTTCCAGTGTTTTTAATCTCAAAATTTGTTCTAAACCCTGAAAATCCTCCAGAAAGGGTATTTCCATATCCTTTTTCGGCGAGTTCTTTTACTGCTGACGCAAGAAGAGTAAGATCTTCCAGGAGTGGATTAGCCGGCAGAAATTCTAATTGAGAGGAAGTGAGATAATGCTCGACATCCACTCCTGCCTTCATAAGTTCACTTTTTGCCCCTTCAGCAGCCAGTTTATCCGGGGAAACCCATAAGCAATATTCTCCCCCTTCAAGTCCTTCCTTAAAATAGGTAACAAGTAGTTCTATCAATCCTTCGGCGTCCTCATACACGGCAGAGATCTGGTGACTCTGCGGAGCTTTTAAAGAAGGTCCAGAGTCTTCAGCAATATTTTTCCTCAAAATATTTCCCCTCCATATTCTAATTGCGTTTCAATGTTATGCAACTGGGCTTGAATAGGGTATGAGATAGAGTCTAAAGAGGCAAATTTTAATGTTCAGCAATTTCGGGCAGCTTAAGCGCTTTAAAATCATTTGAAGAATTCAGGGCAACACAATCCTCTTTCTAAACTTATGACACTTATACATACTCTTCATTTTTTATATGTATATTGCTAGCATATATAAGAAATATCCGCGTTTAGACTGTTCTCTTAAAAGCAGCTTACCATATATTCGGGAATTAATATTTACTGAGGTTTCGGAAACCGGACAAAACGAAACCGGACAAGATGGAACCACACAAAATGGAACCACACAAAATGGAACCGGACAAAATGAAACCGGAAGAAACACGTTTTAACTTTAACGATTCGCAAACGTATTCTGTATTTTACTACTGCATCTGAAAATTGAAGCTCAACTTACGTGAAGTTTCAAACAGAGTTATGGCATCAAGGGTATAGACCCCCTACCATACTTCTTGCATTCAAACTTATACAGGGAATTTATTTATCAGGATAATTATCCCCTAATTGATATATTAATAAAAACCGGAATACTAATTATGTATCCTGAAAATAAATGGAGATAGGATTTTCAATATAATTTTTCCGGCAGAATTCGATACTATTAATATCTAAGCCGGTGCTAAAATATTGATCTGCGCAGCTTTGAGGAGGACTAAAATACGGAGATTGGAGAGAAAAGGACTATTGGAGCCCGAAATTTTCTTTACCCCATGCCCACTACCCTCGTAGGGGCTCGTGTAAACGAAAAGCCGAATTACCTGACAGTCGCTTTTTGCGGAGTTGTACAGGCAAGCCCTCCCATGATTGCGGTGACCCTTGGGAAAATGCACCATACAAATGAAGGAATAAGGGAAAACCAGTGCTTCAGTGTAAATATTCCTTCTCAGAACATGGTGGAAATTACGGACTACTGCGGCATAGTCTCCGGAAAAAGAATAGATAAGTCCGAAATTTTCGAAACCTTCTACGGAAAACTTGAAAAAGCCCCAATGATCCGGGAATGTCCTGTGAATCTTGAGTGCAGACTTATTGACATTCTGGATCTCGGAGGCGCGAGTGAGGTTTTCATAGGAGAGATTGTTGAAAGTTATGCAGAAGAAAGATATCTCTGTAATGAAATTCCTGATATCGAGAAGATCAAGCCTATAGTTTTTTCCATGTACGATAATAATTACTGGGGAATAGGTGAGCACCTAGGCAAGGCATGGTCTATTGGGAAAAATTTTGCTGAAGGTGGTAACGAAAAAAAAGCTGAAAATGCTAGATGATACGCTGTAGTAAAACTCCAGGATGAGCGAAAGGAAAATAAATATTATTGCAGGCGTGACTGGAAGAAAATAAGTAAAAACGCATAACTGTATAATTAGCCAAATAAACGTAAAATTGGCCTAATAACTATATAATTAGCCTTTAATTAGAAAGGCTGTTGGAAAGATTCATTTCAGCTCAAAGGTTTTTCAGCTCAGAGGTTCTTTATTCAATGGGAAGGGGGATTACACATGAAAATAACAGTATTCAGCGGGAGCCATAAAGGCAGGGAAGGAAACACTCTAATTATGGTAGAGGAATTCCTGAAAGGAGCAGAAGAAGCCGGGGCAGAAACCGAAAACATTTTTCTGATCGAAAAAAGAATTGGATATTGCAAGGGAAAATTCGAGTGCTGGCTCAAAACCCCTGGAAGTTGCACAATCAGGGACGATATGGATGATCTGCTTCCCAGATTTGTGGCTTCAGATATTGCAGTATTCGCATGTCCCGTGTATTTCGATAATATCCCAGCTGTTATGAAAAACTTTATAGATAGACTTACTCCTGTGCTTGTGCCTCATTTTGAAGAAGATGAAATGGGAGAGTACAGGCACGCAAAACGCTATGAAAAGCTTCCAAAACTCGCCGTGATATCAAACGCCGGGTTACCGGGCCAGACAAACTTTGAGGTTGAAAGCCTTTTTTTCAAGCGGCTTGCAAGAACTTTTCATACTGAACTCGTTGCTGAAATATACAGAGGAGAAGGAGAAATATTTAGGGGCAAAAACAATATCATGCTAAAACCTCTCCTAGGAAAGTATAAAAAAACCCTCAGATGCGCAGGAAGAGAACTTGTAGAGAACCAGACACTCTCAGAAAAAACCATAAAGGAACTTGAAAAACCAATTGTACCTGAAAGCCTGTACATAAAATTCGGGAACGAAGAATGGAACCGGCTGTGCGAGGAAAATAAGGTTGACTGAACAGTGCTGCACAAGCATGAAGAAATTGTAGACCTATGGATACTAAAAATGGATTAAAAACAAGCCTTTTTAAAAAAGGCTTGAGCGAAAACCATGAGCCAACATTTGGGTTTGAGAACCTTATCCCCAAACCCTATTGGCGTGATCACAACCCTTTTCAAAAAAGGCTTGACCGAAAAACCAAGCAACAACGTGGTCGGCGTGATCAACCGGCGCAACGGTTGCTACAAAAATATTCTGGCTGTTCTTTCTAGCTGTTCTTTCTGGCTGTTATTACTTAGTCTCCAAACCGCCTTCCACAAGGTCTTCCAGGCTGTGTTCCATGTAAGGGGCATTGCTCCTGTTGATGAGTTCCTGACAGACTTCTGCCGGCTCTCCATCCATTGCAAGAGCTCCGTTATCAATCAATATAGCCCTGTGAGCAACTTCCCTAACAAAATCCATGTGGTGGCTTACAAGCACGATGGTCGTGCCAAAGCGTTCGTTGATTCTTTTTAAAGAGTTTGTGACATCCCTGAGAGTTACAGGGTCAAGGTCTCCGAATGGTTCATCAAGCATAAGATACTCGGGAGAAGTTGCAAGGCTTAAGGCAATGAAAGCCCTGACATGTTCGCCCCCGCTGATCTGGTAAGGAGTTTTGTCAAGAATTTCCATTGGCAGGTCAAGGGCTTCGAATACTGGTCTTGCATAGGTATCAACATCAGTTATTGGGATCGTCGGAAAGAGTTCAAAATAGATTGTGTCATTCAGATTGAGTTCCCGCAGAGCAGTTTCTTTCTCTTCTTCTGGCATGTCAGGCAGGCGGTATATAGTA
Organism: Methanosarcina sp. A14; assembly: GCF_001729375.1. NCBI lineage: Archaea > Methanobacteriati > Methanobacteriota > Methanomicrobia > Methanosarcinales > Methanosarcinaceae > Methanosarcina > Methanosarcina sp. A14. The sequence goes on from NZ_LZPK01000336.1 coordinate 27,696, forward strand.
TCAAGGGTTTCATCCGACAGCCCTATTTCCCTAGCTTTACTCCTTGCATGTTCAATTGAACCTTGCTTTTTCATGCTTAACCTGAACCGAATTTGTTCCCTTACCGTGGAGTTTACGGACATCGAGAATTCCTGGTTCATAATACTCATGATCCTACGGAGTTCCATGCGTTTTTTGCTATACCTGGTAACGTCTACCAAGTCTCTGTTGCATAGATATTCTACGGTTCCGCTCTTTGGTTTTACAAGCCCTTCCATGAGTTTCATAAGGGTTGTTTTTCCAGCTCCCGAGGATCCGATAAAAGCCAGAATTTCTCCTCTGTAAATATCGAGAGAAAAATCTTTGATATTCAGGACTTCTCCCATCCTGATGATGGAATAGCGTTTTGAAATGTCCTTAACTTTAATGCAGACCTCTTTCTTCTCGGGTTCCGCAAGCTTTTCCTTTGGCTTCATATCCCTGAGGAAATTTTTAAGTACTAGGGAAGGTTCTCCGTTGGCTGCAATTTTCCCGTTTTCAAGGAAGATCAACCTGTCAGCAAGATAAGCGTGAATTTCCGGAAGGTGAGAAACTACTATAATTGGGATGTTCAACTTCTTTTTCAGGCTCTTTATTACATCAAGGACTTCCTGTTTTGTATCCGGCCCGGTCATTGTAACAGGTTCATCTAGGAGAAGGAGTCTCGGCTTTGCGGCAAGCTGTCTTGCCATTACAACTCTCTGTTTTTCTCCCCCACTCAGGAGATTGGTGGAATGAAGCGCCTTATCCTCCAGGCCCACGAGTTTTAGATACTCCATTGCTTCTTTAAACAGGTCGTCGTAATCATTATCTACACTGTGCGGAAGATATTCATTCCGTGGAAGGGATTCATACCCCACTCGAAGGTAGTTCAGCTTTCTTATAACATTTTCAATCGCAGGCCCGTTCCAGAGCCCGAAGTTTCGCTGTAGGTGTATTGCGCTTACGCTCTTCAGAAATTTATCCCCTTCAATCCCTGAAGCAGGCGTTATAATTTTTCCATCTACTTCCACAGTTCCCTCCTGAAAGGGCTCAACTCCCCGGAGAATGCGCAACAATGTCGACTTTCCGCTTCCGCTTCGACCTGTTATCCCGAGGATTTCTCCATCCTCTACCGTGAAGTCGATATGGTCCAGCACTTTTATCTTTTCGGAACGTACCTCATAATCTTTAACCAGGTTGGAAACTCTGAGCATAATCATACCTTTTAGTGTTAATCGTAAGTTAATGCCTGACCCGAAATCTGTTCTGCAATTCTGTCAATTGCGCGTGATAACTTGCCTTTTTCACTGCAATTTTCGGATGCTTTTGCGCCAGTATAATTTATACTAAAATAGGAGTCAGATATTACCTTATAACTATTTATTACAATCGGCTGCTATAATTAAACCAGAACAGTCTTAAAAACTAAATATGGAAACTCAAAACTTTCTGAGACATGCCACACATCAATTTAGAGCTAAAACCGCGCTCTGGAAAAAAGTACTCTGGAAAAAAGTACCCTGAAAAAAATAAGTAATTTAGAAGAATAGCAGAACTAAATAAATCTTAAATAAGACTTAAATAAGTCCTTTCATACTTAAAAGCAGGCAGCACATCTGGAATTTTAGTTTCAGAGTTCATCTTTTTATGGCTGATACAAGATCAGCCACTTTTGCAGTAACGTCCCTTGCTTCTTCAAGAACGGTGCCGGTAACTATCATATCTGCACCTGCCGACACACAGAGTTTTGCAGCCTCTGCGTCTCTAATCCCACCGCCAACAATGAGTTTGTTTTCCCCTAGAACTTTCTTGACAGCTCCTATCATCTCAGGGTTAATAGGCTTGTCAGCTCCGGACCCGGCTTCAAGGTAGGTATAATGCATGCCGAGGTATTTGCCTGCAAGGGCATATACTGCGGCAAGTTCAGGTTTCTTTCTGGGGATCAATTTAGCGTCCCCTACCCAACCAACAGTCCCTCCGGGTTCAACTATAAGGTATGCCATGGAAATAGGTTCTATCTGACTCTGGTATACAAGCGGAGCTCCCAGAACCTGGTTTGTGATCACATACCCTAGATCTCTCGAGTTCAGAAGACTCATGAAAAATACGGCATCTGCATACCTGCTAAGCCCGGCTGAACTTCCCGGAAAAAGAATGGTTGGAACATCTACCTTTTCTTTTATCTTTATGACGGTCTCATCAAGCAGGGTTCCCGACGCTCCGGTTGAGCCCCCTATCATGATGGCATCAGTGCCTCCCTTGACTGCTGCAAGGGCGATTTCAGCGGCTCGTTCAGGCGTTTGGGAAGCAGGATCGATAAGGGTAAGATGAACTTTTCCTTCCTGATCAATGATTTTCTGAAGGTGTGCTTCCACCTGCAAAAAAGATCATGCTCCCTTGGATTCCTTGGATTTTACCCGAAGAGCACTGTAGCCGCATTTTCTGCAGCGAGTTGCTCTTACTGCATTCCTTGCATTGCATCGCATGCAAATTTTTTTATTTAATAATCTTTCTTCTGCTTCTGGAAAACGACCCATTTTTGTCACCTGCTATTATTTTTCAATATTGATAAGGTATATAGTCCGCTTAATGGATGTTAAGGGATATAATGTTTTTCATCAAAAAAGCCCGTCTTTTATTGAGTTTGCAAGCTTCCTTTCTTTTACTTTTAGGATAATCATCGTTTTTCTTATCCTGCTAACTCAAAGCTTATTTATTGCTTATGTTGTTTATTCCCTGCCCTATGGCTTAACCAAGATGAAGCTGTAATTAAGTTGACATTGGATTGTGTCAAAGTTAACATTGAAATTATATAACGATGATAATTATTTACAGATAAAATCATTATTTAACGCTAAAACCGTAAGATTCTAAGCCCAATTTCATATTAATTTAATTTGGAAGGTTTATTTAATTTCTTGATCTTATAAATGGTGATTTATGTGTTGATTCATCCTATAGACTACCGGTATGGTACAGCAGAAATGAAACATGTGTGGAGCCAGGAAAACAGACTAAACAAGCTCCTTCAAGTCGAGGCAGCCCTTGCCCGCGCCGAAGCGGATATGGGTTTGATCCCCGCAGATTCGGCTGAGATTATATCTGAAAGTATCTCTTCCGTAAAATCTGAAAGGGTTGACGAAATTGAAGCAGAGATCCATCATGATATGATGGCTGTGGTCACTGCAATTTCTGAACAGTGCAGAGATGACGCTGGAAAATGGGTACATTTCGGAGCCACTTCAAACGATATTCTAGATACGGCAACAGCTCTCCAGATTAAGGATGCAATTGATCTTATGGAGGATAAACTCAAAACTTTTCTCGGAGTTCTGCTTGACAAGGCCGAAGCCCACAAGAATACGGTCTGCTGCGGAAGAACTCACGGACAAATAGGGGTTCCGACAACATACGGACTGCGCTTTGCTATATGGGCTTCGGAGATTTCAAGGCATCTGGACCGTCTCCATCAACTCACTCCAAGAGCTACTGTAGGGCAGATGACAGGTGCAGTTGGGACCCAGGCTGCGTTTGGGAAATCTGGGATACTTATCCAGAAACTTACAATGCAGCACCTTGGAATCGGCGCTGTTGATGTTTCCAATCAGATCATTCAGAGAGATAGGCACGCTGAATTTGTAATGTGGATGGCAAATACAGTTACGACTCTGGATAAGATAGGTATAGAAATCAGGACTCTCCAGCGCAGTGAAATTGCCGAGATTGAGGAAAGTTTTGGAAAAAAGCAGGTAGGCTCATCTACTATGCCCCATAAACGCAATCCTATAAAGTCCGAGCAGATGTGCGGGCTTGCAAGAATTGTAAGGGCCATGGTGGAGCCCGAACTCCTTAATAATACACTGTGGGATGAAAGGGATCTGACCAACTCTTCTTCCGAGAGAGTAGTTTTCCCTGAAGCCTGTGTGCTTACGGACCACATCCTCAAAATAGGGATAAATGTAATTGAACATCTGAGATTCTATCCTGAAAATATCCGGAGAAATCTGGAATTGCTAAGGGGCCTTAATATGGGAGAGGCTGTGATGATTGAGCTCGCAAAAAGAGGAGTAGGCAGGCAGGAAGCCCATGAGCTCGTGAGGACTGCAGCAATGAAAGCCCACGATACAGGACAGCATTTCAAAAATGTACTTCTGGAAAATCCTGATATTGCAAGATATTTAACTGCTACAGATATTGAGAATCTCGTAAATCCCGATAAATATATAGGGACTGCAGTGGAACAGGTTGAAGTACTTGTCGCAAAACTTCGTGAAGCTTATTCTCTCTAACTTACTCCTTCTAACCTTTTTTAATTTTTCACATTATTAAAAGGTTGCAGGATGTTATTTTCTCTAGCCAGCATGATATCTTTTTATTTTCGAAGATATCTTCTTATTTTCGAAGATATCTTCTTATTTCCAATGATCTTCTAAAGTATGTATAAGTTGCTTATTGCCCTATATTTTATTTCATTGAGAATTTAGAAGTTGCCTGACCATAGATCCTGAACCATTTTATTCCTGTAGCTTCTGTTTGAAAACCTCGAGATTTTCCCAGTTAAATTTTTCAGGAGGGCAGGCTCGGATACATTTCTGGCAATGGGCGCCTTCACATAGGTCAGTGCTTATCATAACTCTATTTTCGTCGTCAATTGATATAGCGCCAGTTGGGCAGACTTTAATACACTTTTTGCACTCGGGGCAATCGACAACCATAGTCATGTAGGTTCCGACTCTTTCAAGTACATGAAGCCCTTCTTCTCCAAGAACTGGAATATCTCTCTCCACACGTTTATCGATAATGAGATTCTGTATCGGGTCTCCCAGGCCTGGAAGCTCTTTCTTTTTGAGATATTTCTTGAACATTTTAAAGGGCATACCTTCTTCCCAGTACGCAAGTTCAAGAACATATACGTCCCGGAATTCCGGAGCAGTCGCAAACATTATGTGTGTGCCTATTATCTGACTTGCAATGTCCTGAAGTTCCCATAATCTCTTTTCCGACAGCAATATTTCACGGGCGACTGCAAGTGAAGTGTTTCCAAGCTGGGAGACCTTTCCTGTTGCGTACGGAATCAAACCGATTTTCTGGGCTTTTGCTGCATCCATATATGTACCGGCAGCACCTGCCATATAAGCCGTATCAATGTCTGCCATTTCGATACCTGCGGTCGAACAGAGCGTAATATGCCCTGCACGAATTGCGCCTATAGCTTTTCCGGCTTCCTTCAGGTCTTTTTCAGAGAAATCCATCCGATTTTGCAGGTGAATAAGCTCATCCGGAGTTTTAATCCTTGGAAGCTCTATAAGGCCACGTTCAATTCCTTTTTCTATCAGAGCTATGACCCCGGTACCTGTGATTCCTTTAGCCTTGATCTGACCTTCCTCAAGGATTTCCCCGGTTGCCGGATCGATTATATCTCCAGGAACCGGTTTCATTTCTTCACTCAGGACGTAGTTCCTTAATCCCCCATTCTCGAATTCAAAATCTGATATGACGTAAGGAGACGCAAGGTTTCCATGTTTTATCTGCTGTCCTTCAAGGGCAGGGCCAGCAGCTGCAGATCCCGTATAAATAATATCCTTCACTTTGAGGGCCATTTCTGCATTTGTTCCGTAGTCCGTAGCAATTGAAATTTCGTCGCTATCGAGCATTCCGGATTTTATTATCAGGGCAAGGGCATCGGCCCCAACTTCATGTTTTATTGCAGGAGGAACTACGATTTCACAATCATATTCATCAAGCCCGGGGATTTCACTGCTATGTATGATTCTCGCGCTTCTGTCCTGCTCCTGTATATTATACTTCTTTTTCTTCCGTTCTCCTGCATAGGCCAGGTCTTCGATGCTTATCCCCTGAAAGATGGATAGCTGAATTGGGTTCCCACATATTGAAAGTCTTTCAAGTTCTTCACTTTTCACATCAAGAGCCTGGAATAGGCTCTTTACTGCATTTATAGAAAGTCCATGTGCGAGATCCTGACCATAGTGAATTGCGAAATCCATATGATCCATTACGTTTGATCCGGGAAGAGGATTCCTCAAAGTTATCACTGTTCTTCGGATCTCTTCTGTATCAAGATCGATTTTTTGAGCTCGATACCCACTTGTTCCAAGGTCAATTGCAACTCCACATCTCATAGAAATTCCCCAAATTTTCCCCATTTTACCGATATTTTGGTGTGCTATATAGCTGTTTCAGATTTATTTACACATTATTTTGAAAAATAACGTATAAATAAATAGGGTGATTTATTTCTTTTTATATATTTTAAGCCACTCTTATTAAGCCTCTTTTTATAAGCTCTTCTTTTAAGCCCTTCTGAATATATCTTAATACTTTTCCAAGCAGCTTAAAAAATAGTCTCACTCAATAGTCTCACCCTTTTTGCTTTTTTCTTTTAAAGACGATTGAACATTCACGCCCCATTATGAAAAACAGATATCGGGAGGGATATGACTGGCATATATTTATATATTACAAGTGACTTTGTATAGCTGATGAGCTAGTCCGGGTAGCCCGGCGTTACCTGTAACCCGAGATCGCCGACACGCGGGGGACGAAGCCAATGGAAGATGCGTCGAAGGGACTCCAGCCTGGAATCTCAACGGAGAAGCCCCGTCCTGCTTGGATGGTGCAGGTATGCGGGTTTGCTGGAGAGCAGGTCTTCATACCATAACTGCGGAAACCGGTCGAGGCCCGGAAGGGAGCAGACTTACTGTGGGCAACTATCGCTTGCGGGGCTGCGGGGTGGAGAAGAGGTCCCAGTCTCCTGGTATCTCCAAGGTTCAACAACCTGAGGTGTGCTCATCGCTTAATATATCAGGTGATTCAGTTTTATAGCATAACTATTATACTTCTTGTAAAATAGTCCCTGTGAAACCCTTCCTCTGGAAAAGATTAAATACATAAAATGCATTTAAGGGGACGTGCTTCTTAAAGTCCTTTGTGACGAGATAGCCAAGCCCGGTATGGCGCGGGATTGCTAATCCCGTGATGCTTTGCGTCCCGGGGGTTCGAGTCCCCCTCTCGTCGTTATTTTTTAATTTTTTCTGAGTTTA
>NZ_LZPK01000337.1:0-3140 GCF_001729375.1 Methanosarcina sp. A14
GAAGAATCAAATGAAGGACCAAAATCCTATTTGCAGACTGCTTCATCACTAAAAACCAGCAGCTTCGGGAACCTGTCCGAGCTTGATACAGTTCCTCTGCGCAGAGTTATCCGGGGAAGGAGAAGTGCTATTGAGATGAATAACAGCGCATACCTAGAAAAAGAAACTTTCTATGCGATGCTGCAAAGAACCCTTCCGCAAAACAATCCGATTTTCAATTCGCTTGCGTTTGGTTCCTTTACTCACCTGCTCATTTTCGTGAACCGCGTAAAGGACCTACTTCCGGGACTTTATATTTTCCTTCGCAAACCCGAAGAAAAAGAGAGGTTTAAAGCTGCGATCAGGTCGGACTTTTTATGGGAAAAACCGAAAAATTGCCCATCAGATCTTGAGTTTTATCTGTTGATGGAAGAAACTCTGGATTTTTTTGCAGCCCAGCTTTCCTGTACACAGAGAAAAGCTGCCGATGCCTGTTTTACTGCCTGCATGCTTTCGGAGTTCGAAGGTCCTCTGAGCAGGTTCGGAGCCTGGATATATCCGTACCTTTTCTGGGAATGCGGAATTCTTGGGCAGCTTCTTTATCTTGAAGCCGAAGCATATGGCCTCAGGGGCTGTGGGATCGGGTGTTTCTTTGATGATCCTTTGCATGAAGCTATAGGGCTCAAAGGGCTTGAGTTCCAGGACCTCTACCATTTCGCTGTTGGCTATCCACTTCCGGAGATAGGTGTTAGAACTCTTCCTGCATACAAAGATTGATTTTTTATTTTTCCTCTTATCCTATCAAATGCCACAGCACTATTTATGTTATTCTTGAATCTCTTTCCATTATCCATATGACATAGTTACGGCAAACGATAATCGAAAATTATTCAGGTATTTTTAACAATCTCCTGAATATTGTCCAGCATCCTGAATATCAATAACTTTGACTCTGCTAAAAATGAATCTTTATCCAGCATTTCTTCCTCATTCTGGATATATGTTCCTTCAATCAGTTCATCCCTGCAGTTTTCAATAACGTTTCTGATTGTTCTGTTGCTCATTTCCAGATGGAACTGGAGTCCAATTACCCTGTTTTTGTAGATAAAACCCTGATTTTTGCAAGCTCCACTTTCAAAGAGTCTTATTGCTCCTTCAGGCAGGCCGAAGGTGTCTCCATGCCAATGAAAAGCGATAAATTCTTCAGGAATGCCTTTTAGCAGAGGGTTTTTAGACTCCTGCTTGATCTTGAATACCGGAAACCATCCGATTTCCTTATCATTGTTCTTAAATACCTCGGCTTTTAGGGCATCAGCAATAAGCTGAGCGCCAAGGCAAATTCCAAGTACTGCTTTTCCTGCAGAAATAGCTTCTTTGAGAAATGTTTTTTCTTTTCTTAGCCAGGGATATTTTTCATACTCATAGATATTCATCGGTCCACCCATGACTATGAGAAGATCGAACCTATCTAGACTGGGAAAGTTCTGATTTTCATATAAACGTGTTATTGATAAAGAGTGATTTCTTTTTTCTATCCATTCAACAATAGTTCCCAATGTTTCAAACTCAACGTGCTGGATACAGTATATTTTCATGCTTAAACCTTTATTTAAAATATTTAAATTGATATTCGACTTTTAATAGGTAGCGTATCATTTTAATAGATAGCGTACCAAAAGTTCCGTAAAATATAATTGACTCTGTATCCTTTTTCTTGATCACGAAAAAGATTTATTATTTCATTGATGCATGGTTTTTTATTCTTTTTTCTGCTCTTCGCTTTCTTTCTTCTTTCCTCTTCTCAAACTTCTTCTGACAACTCCAGGCTGGGAAGGAGGAACAGGCGTCTCGCATCCTGATTTCAGGTCACACTCCACTACAATTCCCCGCAGCAGCCGACCCAGAATATCCGAACCCGTGATAATTCTTTTCTCCTGGTCCCAGTAGAGGATAAGGTCCTGATCGATCACATCGTCTTCAGGGTATTGCGGATACACCTTAAACTGCCTGATTACTTTCTCAAGCCTGGTCTTGGGAGACCTCACCACAACTGGAAAGTGACAGTAAGAAAGCGGAATAAATGGGCCTTTCTTGTAGACCACATCCCTGAGGAAGCCGTCTGCGTCAAGCACCATGACAGGTTCGTCCTGAGGGTTGGTAATGATTACCCATTTTTTCCCGGAGGCTTCTATCTTTTGCAAAAAAGGATCGTCTGGTTCTCTTTTAAATGGAGGAAATACCGGACGGTTATTTTCAACCGGGAGTGAGATTATGCTTCTCTGGTCTATTAGCGAGCCTTCATCGGAGATGCTGACGTCATCTATGGAGAGAAAGTTCAGAGCCCCGATTCCCTCAAAAGTGCCAATATCAGACTTTCCCGATTCAATATGCTTTTCGAGCATAATCCGCATGGACTGTTCCTTGAAGAGTTCAAGTTTTTCCCTGCCGAGCCACCAGTCAAGAATAAGAGCTGTAGGCTTGGCTACCGGATAGAGCAGCATCTGGTAGAACCGGACTAAAGGAGTTAACTTTGCTCCAATTGAAAGGGCATTTCGGGAAAAGTAAGCCTGGGGTACAATCTCTCCAAAACTGGTGATTACAAAAGTAGAGAAGAGGAAAGCTGAGGCTCCTGTCAGTACGGAACCTGTAAGCAGGGCAATCAGGACATTTACACCTACGTTTCCCCAGAGCAGTGTCGTAAGCAGGAAGTTTGAGTCCCGCCGGATCTGCAGAATTTTGATAGCTTCTTTGCTGTCTGCTTCGGCCTCTATCTCAAGCCTGAGTCTACCAAGGCTGAAAAGTCCAATTGTCATTCCTGAAAATATAGCGGACTGTATCAGGCAGAGTATGATCAGTATCCAGATAATAATTTCATTCATTGTGAGTCTATAACCTCTATGATCTTCATATTGGCATAATTTAAGGTTTAATCCTAGGTAAATTATAGGTTAATCCATCAACGATTTTCGTATAAACATAGGTTTAACGGCTTAACCTGTCAATTTTTATATATTTAACTGAGTCGCAGTCATTTTCTAAATTTGGTTTTCTGGTTTTGCATTACTTCGGCTTGTTGTAAATTTAGCCTTAAAATATAAACTTAACCTTAAGATTTTACCTCGCCCTAACCATTAATTTCTTTTAAACTTTATACGGTTTTA
>NZ_LZPK01000338.1:0-2338 GCF_001729375.1 Methanosarcina sp. A14
CTATAAATTAATATTATTATCTGTAAATTAATATTATTATCTGTAAATTAATATTATTATCTATAAATTAATATTATTATCTGCAAATTAATATTATTATCTGTAAATTAATATTATTATCTATAAATTAATACTACCGCATATAGATTATGTATCCTGTAGCCACCTATTTTCTGCTAACCCTTTTTGCACCAGAAACAGAACTCATGATCCGATAATATTTATCGACTCACGAGTTTGACCGGTTTCCGAAAAATGAAAACGGTGGAAATTTTCGGATTTACTTTTGTAATGTCTCTTTGCGCCCTTTATATCGTGGACTCGCCTGATAGGGAATTATCCGTCTCTAAAGTTGTCCTGTTTTCATTTTGGGAATAGTACCAGAGAGGGAGATAAAGGGCAAGCACCACGAAGCCAACTATCGTTGAAGTCCAGCCTAACTCAAGACTGTTAAGGTATATTATCCCAATAAGACACAGAGGGAGGTTAAAAAACCCAAAGAAAAGGGCTACGTATTGCCAGCTTCCAGGAGCTTTGAACGGTCTTTCAAGCTTAGAGAACCTCGGGTCAATTTTTGCCTTAACATACGCGAGCAGACTTATCCCGTTGGCACAGACATAACCTATTGCTGAAGCTGCAACTATAGCTGCAGGAGTTCCCAGGCAGATGAAACCCATATTCAGGAGGGCAATGACGATCATTGCGTTGACTGGAGTTCCATGTGAATTCATTTTTCCAAAGAACCCTGGCAGATTTCCTTCTTCAGCCATGGAATACATGGCCCTTGAAGCTCCAAGGAAGGCAGTCTGGATAATAAGAACCATTGCCGCAATCAACATGAAGATAGTCAGAGATCCACCTATAGGACCAAGGGTCATCTGGGCTATAGGCAGCATTGGAGAAACCGGTTCGTCCAGGATTCCTTCAATTCCCAGAGCTCCTGTACAGGCTGCCTGGACAAGAATGAAGGTCACAAGACATATCGCACCGCAGATAAAGAGGGCTTTTGGGACATCTGATTTGGGCTGTTTATATTCGGGCCCGTAGATCGCTGCGGTTTCCCAGGCGCAGGCACTCCACTGAGCCATTGCAAAAAGCCCGAGCAAGATCAGGATATGCTGGATATCCCAACTCCAGTTTGTGGGAAGCCAGGCACCGGTAATATTACTGATCTCAAAGTGCCCGGTTACGAAAGGCGCAAGGGCAATAATGATAAGTGGGGCAAGCGAAAGCACGGCAAGAATGTACCCGAGCTTTGCTCCACCCGATAGCCCGCGATAATTAACCAGGATAAGAAGCACGAATACGACTGCACCGGACGCCAGGTAAACAACAAGGTCAGGCACACCTGCAAGTGCAGGGACCAGGCCTTTAAGATAGCTTCCGATCAAAATTGAATAGATTGCAAGAACCGGATTCCAGGCAAACCAGTAACTCCAGGCACTGAAACCTCCAAGCAATTTGCTAAGGTCATATCGGTTATTTGCGTTACCCGTAAAAACACTCTGGGCGTACCCTGGAAGCCCGGATGCTTTCGGGAACATTGTGGCAAGTTCTCCGTAAGCAAAATTTTGCATGAAACCCTGAAAGACAGATAGCGCCCAGATAATGATTGCAAAGGCCCAGACATAATTTGCAAAATAACCTATGGACGGCAGGATCAGCACAGGAACCCCCAGGGCAATTGCAAGTCCTTGCTTCCAATCAATTGTTCGCTGGAGCCCTCCGTTTTCACTGTTTTCGTCGCTCATTTTCAAACACACTCCTATAATTACTATAGACGGAAATTGACGATTCGCACAGCTCTTGCAGCATAAATCGACTCATAAAAGCCTGCAAATGGAAAAAGTGGAAAATCAGGAAAATCAAGCCTTCCCAGAATATTATCAAGAAATATCTTCCAGAACTATTTTCCAGAAATATCTCCAAGAGATATCTTCCAGAAACATCGCCTAGAAACATTATCAAGAAATATTCTGAGAAAGATCTACAGGAGATCTATATCCGCTTTTTCGTATCTTCTTAGTTATTCTGGAGCTTTTCTTTACGCTATCTGCTTTCTGAAGAGATTGCAGGAATTAATCTTAATACCGAGCAACTTTTCAATGTTCATCTTTGCAGCAATACCCTTTGCAGCGCCTGGTACTGACGTTATAATACCAATATCAAGTTCTTCACGCAGTTCGCGCATAACGTGCTCGTCTACAAGGTCCATCTTGTCGACCCCGAGTTTCTTTGCAACGTACTCTTTTGCCTCACCTATGCGCATATTCTTTGAGAACTCCATTCTTGCAACAAGGTCTCCTGCAGCTCTCATACCAGTCATACCTGAAGCCAT
>NZ_LZPK01000339.1:0-9298 GCF_001729375.1 Methanosarcina sp. A14
TTTCAAGTTCTTCATCGGGTGGGCAGGAACCAACGGTATATCCTCCGGTGTCTGCACTGGTTATACCTACTGCGGCACTCAGAACCAGAATAAAAAGTAACATTACCTTCCACATAGCTGGTCTATAATTTGAGTAATTTCGTTATCAAATTCAGATTGTATAATCTTCTGTTCCAGTCACCCTGTATCTTTGTCAACGATTCTAATTTCAGTATCAGGTGAAAGTACTACGGCATAGTTGCTTGAGATTTTCGCTTTTCCCACATTTTCAGCTGCTGTCGCTTTAGTGGCAGATAAAAAAGCAGGATTACCAATATAATAAATAACATCTTTCTTGACATTTTCAACTCCTCTGTTAACACCTATCAAAAGAGCTTACTTAAATTTTATGGTAAAATTGTCCAATTATCTAGCAAATAACTCTATAAATCTTAAAAAAAATTAAATTTAGATTTAATTTATACTTTCAGTTGGATGATTTGGTCACAAATGAATTATAAGAGTAAGTTCCTAGAAAAATATGAACATTAGAAATAATGTTTGGTGGAGCTCAAATTCTCTCTGGAAGGTTTATTCGAACTCCGCATTGCCTGGAGGCATGATTAGTGTTAGCTTTGCGGATATTTCAGGCTTGCTTGATCCTGTCTCTGGAGTAAAGAAAAGAAGTGCATAATATGTGTGAAAAGCAAAAAAGTGAACTCTTAGAGCCAGAAGTTGTTTTATCAGATACACTTATAAATAGTTGCACTAGAGAATATCTAGATGGTACTGGAGACATATATATAAAGTTTACTTCCAAATTATACCAACGTTCTAATGGAAGTCGATACATAAATGTATCATGGTTTGTAAGTGGCTGTCAAACAACTTCTAAAGAATTTCCATTTCCTGCCCCTTGTGAGATGAAAATAACAATTTGGATAAGTGAACCAATTAATTTGCCTGCAATTGTTCACCAGGTTCCAAACTCATGTACAGCTTCTGGGGCAGAGACGATCGATGTACCAGGCAATGGGAATTACAGGACAAACGTGAAATTGGAAGCAAAATGTTACGCATACCTGCCTGTAAAGACTTTAATCGCAATTAGAGAGGGCTCCTGCAATTGTTTTATTTAAACTCAATTTTTGAAAGTTGATGTGTTGAAAAGGCAGCGTTGAGAATCTATTGTGAATTTACACTCCTTCAGATTGGTATTTGGGATTATCTAAGCTATAATATATCAATTTCAGGTTAAAAGGTTAGATTCAAAACCTGGATGGGTGTAAATCTAAATTTATACCTATTATTTAAAAATAAGCTGTGTGGGATTTCCTAGAAGATATAATTAATACAAAATGTCTCTAAATTGGGGTAAATAAATGAAGATTAGTTTCAAAAGACATTTACTGCCCACCTTGTTCCTGATAATCCTCTCAATTTTTATTTCAGGTTGCGCAGAAGAGTCCAGTGCCGAAGAAGTTTCATCTAACACTCAACCCAGTGCTGAAGAAATTGTGTCTAACATGCAGATGGAAATAGACAGTCTCGAAGACTATTCTTTTACTATGTATGTAAGTTCAACTTCAAGGTGGCAGAACCCAGAAGTGCATGAAATTATATGGAAAAAACCCGATCTAATGAAAACGAGTATTTTAAACCCGAATAAAGATACGAAAGTAATTATGGCATCTGATGGAGATTTCCAATGGATCTATAATTCTGAATCCAAGACTGTTTTCAAAACGGAGATTTCTGATGATTTTAATGATTTGAAACTCTTCGAACCTAATGTTTACGCTGAATTTGTAAATGGGATTATTCTTAATGGGAAGCTACCTTCCCTCCTCAGGGCCGAGAACATCGATGGGAAAAACGTATATGTACTTGAGCTTACCCCTTCCGAGAAAAACGAATCGCTCCAATGGAAATCAAAAATCTGGGTTGACGGAGAAAACTGGATGCTCATCAGGTGTGAACTATATGACAATGAAGGAAATCCTTATATTGAGATAGAAATCCGGGATGTGAAATTGAACACTGGAATTCCAGACTCTGAATTTGAATTTAAAGTTCCAGATGGCGCCCAGGTAAAAGTACTTGGACTTGAAGACTTCAAAAGTGAACCTCAAAAAATGACACTTGAAGAGGCAAAAGAGCTTATTGATTTTAAAATACTCACTCCTGAATATCTCCCGGAAGGATACGAATTTAATTATTCAATGGTCTCTTCCAGTATGGATACACCTTATCTAACTTTTGTACATAGTGGTTTCAGCGTTTTTGCAGGGCAGCATTACGAAAAAATCACTCTCGTATATACAAAAGGAGATAATGAAATACGTATCATCGAAGACATTTCTGAAAAAGGTTTACCTGAAACTCAGAATTTTGTAAGTGAAGGAGAAAATATTCTGGTCAATAACATGAAAGGTATGATCTCTCCAATATTTGGTGGAAATATGAAAGCTCTGACCTGGCAAGATGAGGAGCTTGAAGTCACTATCATCTCCTCTCTCGATAAGGCAGAACTACTTAATATAACAGAATCTTTTCCTGAAGCTTAATGAGCTTTCAAAAAAAATGAATAAATGTAAGGCTACAAACTTAGCCTTCCAGTTTTTCTTAAGTTTATTTCCTGAAAACGTATTTTTCTGCCAAGGTATGGATGACTATATTAGCTGCTCAAATTTCCAACTTATTTTAATGAGAAGTCGAAGTGAAGAACTGTAAATTCAAAGATTTAACAGTTTTTAAAGCGGAAAACAACGCTAACAGCAGGCTATGATTGCATATATTCTTTCTGCGCAAAACTTATACTAAGTTAATTAAAAGTAATTTATAGAGCTCGAATTTTTTAGAATGACCATTTGAACTCCACATTGCCCGGAGGCAGGAACATACTGGTTTTAATGGTACAGGCTGTCTCAAATGCAGGCCCCACAGCCTGAGCAAAGGCCTTCATCC
Organism: Methanosarcina sp. A14; assembly: GCF_001729375.1. Classification (NCBI taxonomy): domain Archaea; kingdom Methanobacteriati; phylum Methanobacteriota; class Methanomicrobia; order Methanosarcinales; family Methanosarcinaceae; genus Methanosarcina; species Methanosarcina sp. A14. The sequence goes on from NZ_LZPK01000339.1 coordinate 2,947, forward strand.
CAGACTTTTGACTTAAGGTCAAGGTAACTTTTGCTGATTGGTTTCTGTTCTGCCATTTTTAATCACTCCCAGACGTATTTGCTTGCGAAAGGCCGGCTGCTTGCAGTTCCAATCTGTGTATAGTTTGTGTCCAGGAACTCTGCGGGGTCATACCCGAACTGCTCGCAGAAGTTCTTTATAACTGGAGCAATGCATTCAAGATCGCTTTCGGTAAACTTGAATTTCTTGGCTCCTACTCCGAGTAAGAAATAGTCAACCTCTCCACGGATAATTATTTCCCCGCCGTGGATTCCGCTTCCGATACCTCTGTCTGTCATGGCTTTGTCCTTGCCGATACCGAATACGAGCACGAGGCAACCGGCCATGTATTCTCCAAGGAAGGAATGAGTGAAGTAGACCTGTCAACCGAACTATATTCAGTTATGGTTGAAGAAGGCCGTCACGGATTGTGCCGTTTTGGGATGTTTGATATTGAGATGGTCATGGGAAATGTCTGTTTTGGTGAAATCTCGAGATATCCATCTTACTTTAACGGACCTGGTGGAATGTATGGGATGAGTCCTGCGGTTCCACTGATTGGAAGACGTGACAAAAAACTGAAAAAAGGAGATCTGGTATTCATCGATATCGGATGTGGGGTTGAAGGATATAACACGGATAAAACGACCACATACATGTTTGGATCTTCACTTCCACAATATGCCATAGATGCCCATAATAAATGTGTGGAAATACAGAACGAAGCTGCTTCAATGTTAAAAACAGGTGCGATTCCCTCGAAAATCTACAACAACATAATGAACAATCTAGATTCGGAGTTTCTACAGAATTTTATGGGCTTTGGAAAACGTAAAGTAAGATTCCTCGGACACGGAGTCGGACTGCTAATCGATGAGCTGCCTGTAACTGCAGAAGGCTTTGACGAACCCCTTCAGGAAGGAATGGTATTCCTCTCAAACCTAAAAAAGGAATAGAAAACATTGGAATGGTAGGAATTGAAAATACATTTATAGTAGCCGATAAAGGTGGAGAAAATAAAACTGTTCGAAGTTTATATTTTGAGCCATTTCAGCAACTCCGGCTCCACAGATGGGTTCACAAAATATTTTGTAAACTTGCCTTCTACTTCGGAGGAAATAATATTATCCTCCCTCAATTTTTTTATATGCCAGTGAGTAGTGCTTTTGTCTAAATTCAGCTTTTCTGAGATTTCCTGATTTGTAATCTCAGGATTTTCCAGAATATTAAGGAGTATTTGTTTTCTTGTACTGCCTTTAAGATGTGAGATTATTGTTTTATCGTTGTTTGTGAAAACATTGGAATTTTGAAATACTCTTGTGAACTTTCCTTCCTTCGTTAAAGTTAACTCCTCTTCGGCTTTGAGTGTTTTAATCTGATATCTTATAGATCCCAGACTAATTTTCAGGTTTCTTGAAATTTCAGACGGCGTACACCCTGGCTTCCTCAGCACATAACAAATAATTTTCTTTTGAGTAACATTTTTACTTAGACTCCTTATATGACCAAGAATTATGGGAGCCAGTTTGAATAAGGAAATGAAAGCAGCCAGGTATCCCAAGATATAAGCTACCTTGAATGACAAGGGAAATTCCCAGAAGGTAAGAGTCCTGTCCGCCCCGCTCATGTCAACGGTATCACCCAATTTTTTGAGCTCCTCTTCGGGTGGACAGGGACCAATGGAATATCCTCCGGTATCTGCACTGGTTACACCTACTGCGGCACTCAGAACCAGAATAAAAAGTAACATTACCTTCCACATAGCTGGTCTATAATTTGAGTGATTTCGTTATCAAATTCAGATCGTATAACCTTCTTTTCCGGCCACTCTATACCCGTATACTTGATATTTCCAGGTTCCCGCTTCAATTCCATTTGCATTTTTAATATACAGGCGAGTCCTACCGTTAACTGCTCCATCAGCGTTATCATAATAAGAACCTAGCAACGAGCCGCTAGGGGTATATATCCTGAGCCGTAGTGAATCAGTTGAATCTCCCCAGTTAAGATCCACAACGAGAAGATTTAGACCACTGCTAACTTTTTTCTCATGTAGGTTTATCTCTCCTTGAATAATGGTATCATAAACGGTCAGAATACCTATATCTTTGTCAACGATTCCAATTTCAGTACCAGGTGAGGATACTACAGTATAGTCGCTCGGGGTTTCCGCTTTTTTCACATTTTCAGCCGCTGTCGCTGTAGTGGCAGATAAAAAAAGCAGAGTTATCAATATAATGAATAATATTTTTCTTGACATTTTTAACTCTCCAGTTAATACGTGTCAAAAGAGTTTACTTAAATTTTATGGTAAAATCATCCAATAATCTAGCAAATAGCTCTATAAATTTTAAAAGAAAATTAAATTTATGTTTGAGCATGTTTTCAGTTGGATGATTTGGTCACAAATTAGTTATAAAAGTACATTTTTAAATTGACCATAGTACATTTTTAAATTGGCCATATATCTTGCTGGGTTTTTAAACTCAGCATTTTTAGAATGTGAGAGGATGAAAACCGGGAAGTTATTGTTTATAGGGATACTGATTGGGCTTGTATTATTCGGATTTTTTGAATTTTTAGGGCTTGATCCAACATACGTAGGAATTATAAGTGCGGTTATTGTAGGGACATTGATTGGTAAAAATATAGGCAAGGGCTCGGGGAAGTATGCTTTTTTTACAATATTTACGTATAATCTGATTGACTGGATTTTAGTATTTTTGTTTACCTCCGATGGAAAGCTTGCGTTACAATATGGGGGTATAGCTTTGTCTGCTCTCATCGGCTTTGTGCTCATTATGATTTTTTTCTATTCAATAATCGGGTTCTTTGGAGCATTTGTTGCTTCCAGCCTGAAAAGGAATAAACAGGATGAAGGATTATGAATTTTTATGAAGTACAGGTTATTGGGGAAGATGAAACATTTAGGGGTTCAAAAAGTAGATATGTATGGCTTTTTGGTGGAATTTTTATCTTTCTTTGTTTCCTGGCATTGCACTATAGTACTTATATATCCTTTTTATTTTCAAATTCAGAAGGTGTCCCATATACTTTAATTTCATATCTGGTGGTGTTGTCTGTCGGACCTTTTATGACTTTGATAGCATCTTTTGATATAGTAAGCAGTGAAACTGAAACCGGGTCGGTGAGATATATTATCTCCAAAGTCCACAGATCATCTTTTATCTTAGGAAAGTTTTTCTTTCTTTTTCTGGTATTTATCATCATTTCCACTGGAATTGCACTTATAAACCTGATATACCAGTATTCTGCAGTTAATTCTTTTCAGTTAGAAAACGTCGTTTTGTTCTGGATTTCTTCAAGCCTTTATCTTGGGTGCTTCATAAGTATTTTTTTATTCATCTCAACACTGTCCGCAAACAACAAAATTTCATTTACAATGTCTGTAGTTTTTCTTGGAATTTTGATATTTTTTATTTCACAGGGAAATGAAAGTTATCTAAAATATATTACTCCTTTTTTTTACGGGATTAAAAATATGGAGTTCATGAAAGGCTTCCCGGTTGAAGCTGGATATCTTACGGTTTTTGAAAGCCTGTTTTCAATGTTCCTGTACATACTGGTTTTTTTGTCCATGAGTTTGGTAGCTATTAAAAGGAGGGATTTCTAATTACTGTGGCTATTTCTACCAAAAACCTGTCCAAAAAATACGGCTCTCGCTTTGTCCTAGAAAGTCTTTCCCTGAATGTAGAAAAAGGAAGCATTTATGGCTTTTTGGGCCAGAATGGTGCCGGAAAAACAACTACAATAAAATTACTTTCAGGGCTTTCAATACCTACGCAAGGACAAATTTTTGTTGATGGTATGGACATGTCTTCCGAATCAGGAAAAGTTAAACAGGTTCTGGGCCTGGTCCCACAGGATTCGGGCTTTTATGATGAACGGACAGCCTTAAGCCATATGATATATTACGGGAGATTAAAAGGCCTGAGTAAAAAAGAAAGCCTGGAACAATCAAGGGTTTTACTGGATCAGGTTGGGCTTGGAAATGAGATGTTCAAAAAAGTAGGCTATTTTTCCCATGGCATGAAAACGCGGCTGGGAATTGCACAGGCTCTTTTGAATAGCCCAAAAGTACTGATTCTTGATGAGCCTACTAATGGTCTCGACCCTGTTGGAATCCGGCAAATCCGACAAATTCTTTTTGAATGCAATAACAATGGGATTACGATATTTCTTTCATCTCATAATCTTCTGGAAATACAGGAGATTTGTACCTATGTCGGAATTCTGGATAAAGGCAAGCTTATCGCCGAAAGTACAATTGAAAAGATCCGCCATATTGAGTCAAGTGGAGTAATTACAGTTGGAGTTTACAATCTATCTTCTGAAATAGTTCATTTAATTGAGAGTCTGGAGTTTGTCATAAAAACTGAACTGAAATCCGAACATACCCTTGAAATTTTCGTAAATTCCAATAAAGATGTCAAGCCGGAAATTAACAGATTAATTGTTGAAAGTGGAGGTCAGGTTTTTAAACTTATAGAAAATTCTCTCTCGTTGGAAGATGCGTTCTTTGAAGCTACCGGAATAAAATTTTAATTTTGGGTAGACAGTCCATCTTCATTTTTGCTTATATATCTTCAGCCTCTTGATGCTGGTTCAGATAGGATTTCTACAGAGCCGAATGAAGGCTAATTAATATTTGGAATGGGGAATTATGATAAAGAAATAGGGTCCTTCCAAATCAGTATTAAAACTAAGGGCATACAATGCTTATTTTAGCATGAAAGTACGGAATAAAACTGGCTTCCAATGCTCCTTTTGATTTTCTGCTCCTTATCAAATTTAGGCCTTCAACAACAATTCACTGATCAGTTTAGCGATGGTTTGAAAAAACATAGTTAGGACAACCTTACTACCCAGGGTAATGACGAGATAGATAGGCAAAAAAGGGTGAGGTGAAAAGTACTTTCATTTCTTTGTGCCTGTTATTCGAAGAATATCATGTGCGTTTAGATGATAGGTATGCATTTAGAGTTTCCCCAATTAAGGTACACTCTAAAAATCAATTTTTTAGAGAAATAATCGTATCCTCTTCAAATTTAATGTATTTTCGACCACATAAAAAATATAATAGTTGTTCCATTTTCCCTTATCATATTTTGGAGTAAAAAATGGAACTTGAAGCTTTAAAACAATCGCTGTCTTCATTGGATATCAATCCTGATGAAATTAAAGATGAAAGATATTGCCAATTCTTTTCACATTTTGTTTGCTATCATTGAAAAGCAGAATGAAGAGATTGAATTCCTCAAGACAGAGAACCAGAAACTTCGAGATGAAATCAACTTACTCAAAGGTGAACAAATCAAACCTAAGATTCTTGGTTCTAAAAAGAATGAAGACCTTTCTTCTGAAAAAGAAAGACGAAATAGAGACCATCTATAGGGAAAAGAACCTAAATCTAAACTGGACAAAGTAGAGGTTCATCGAACTGAAATCTGTAAAGTTGACAGATCTATTTTACCTGACGATGCGTATCCTAAAGGTTATAGGGATGTAATAGTTCAAGATATATCCATAAACCCTTTGAACACCAACTACAGGATAGAGATATTTTATTCTCCTTCGGAACATAAAACGTATTCAGGTGAACTTCCAGGTAGTATAAAGGGTGAATTTGGTCTTGGAATCAAATCTCTGATAATCACTCATAACCATGTTGCTAATGTTTCAGAGCCCAAAATACATGAGTTTCTAGAAAATATTGGTGTTCATATATCTAAAGCCACTATTTCTCGAATCTTGACAAAAGATATTGATATATTTCATCAGGAGAAAGCTGATATTTTTCTGGAAGGTCTTAAGGCTACGCCTTATCAGCAGATTGATGATACAGGTGCAAGAGTCAATGGTGTCAATTATTATACTGAGATTCTTTGTAATCCTCCCACTTTCCACAGTAAATTTTCGTAAATTCATATTTACCCGCTATCGGTTTTCAATTAAACATGGATTTATTGGACTTTTACACAGTAAGCAAAAGCCCTATGTAGTGTATTTAGAGACCAGAAAATGATATCAATCAATTTTCACAACTTTCTGCAAATAGTCTAAATTAATCATATCTCTTGCAAAAACGCTATCAGAAAAATTGGTGATTTTCAAAAAAATACTGTGGAATGTGGGATGAACCTCTCCAGGAAGGAATGATATTTGCTCTCGAACCCAAAAAGGAATTGAAAATATAGGAATGGTAGGAATTGAAAATACTTTATAGTAACTTCTAAAGGTGGATAGTTTATTACAGGAGAAAATCCGGGACTTATTCCTGTGTTTTGAATAATTATAGTCACCATTTTAAATA
>NZ_LZPK01000340.1:0-12098 GCF_001729375.1 Methanosarcina sp. A14
AACCGGCGCAACGGTTGATCGAAAGCCCCGTAATAGCCAGATACCATATAAGAATAGAATAAATGAAAAGAGTAACAACACCAGCCCTGCAGAGGAACCTGTCAGAAATGCCAGACAGTCCCACAGCCAGTGAATGATGATTAAAGGAATTACAGTGTCGAGGCGGACCCGCAAGGCTACTGCCCAGACCCCAAACATACCTGCAAAAAAAGCCTGGAATACGCTTGCATTGAAGTCTCCGGTTATTAAGCTGTTTAACGTATGAACCGAACCGAAGACAATTGCCGTGATCCACACTGCACGCCAGATTCCAAATGACGATGAAGCCCCATGAAATAATACACCTCGAAACATCAACTCTTCACTGATGCCTACCATCAGGGTGTTTATAATTACAATTAAGAGTATCCGGATTGGCGGCAGGCCTGTAAATAAAACTATCACTAGCATGATGAAAAGGAACAGAGCCGGTAGCCATAATAGGCGCAAATCATGTAAATCATTCGGACCTTTCCACCCGACTTTATCCCACCAGTCAAAATAGGTAATTACCACAGACAAAAAAACTATTGCAGTAAGCACTCCATAAATAAGCTGACTTTTAACCAGTTCATCAAGTTGAGTGGGCTGGCCTTTAACCTGCAGCAGTCCTCCCCCCACAACAACAATCAGCCAGACAGCAAAAATTCCCAGTGAAGTAGGCCAGGGTTTTCTTGATGTATTCATCTTTGTTTTCTCCAATCTAATTCGGCAATATTCGTTTCTTTTCGGAAGGTTGGAACTGCCACCAGGGTTATTACTACCACTATTACCGGAGTGCAATATTCACCGGTATCGAGTTTCTATCAGACTGGTGACGTCTCATCTAAAGTCCAGCCAGTAGATTCCTGAATCTCAAAAATTGCACAACCTTACTTAATTATTAGTCATGCTTCATCGGTTAAGCATTAAATCCCATCTCCTGTATATGCTTTATATTAATATTATAATCTTTGAATCTATGTTTCCTCGTTTCCCACCTGCTCTTTAAGACTCTCTTCGGGAAATGTTTTCCGAAGAGTGGTTAATGAGTATATATGAAAGTCAAGCATTAGATCCTCATGTAAACAGAGAAAGGTTTAGAAATGAATGGTTTGAATAAAAAAGGAAAGAATTGGGTTCAAAAAAAGTAACAGTGGACGAAAATGAATGTTTTAAATAAAAAAAAGGAAATAATTGGGTTCAAAAAAAGTAACAGTGGACGAAAATGAATGTTTTAAATAAAAAAAATGGAAGAATTAGGTTCAAAAAGAGTAAACAGGGACGAAAACGAATCCTTAACCGATGAAAAATGAAATAGAGTATAATTTGACATAGTAATCTTGAAATTCCCAATGTATTTTGAAAATTATAGGAAGACTAATATCTGAGTAAACCGATATAAATACTTAAATTTTTAAAATCCAAGAATTTTTAACGAATTTTACTGGAAAGGGGTTTTAATATGTTCTCACTGAACGAACAAAAGGCTATTGAACTTGGAGAATCTGGAGAACGAGCAATAAGAGAACAGAATGAATATGATGCACTCCAATATGCTGAGTACCTCCGGGAATTAGGACATGAGTTGCTCGAAGGTAATTTAGAGAAGGATTTAAAGAGAGTTATTATCTCACTCAGAAACATTGGTAACAGAGCTGTCCAGAAAAAGATGGATAATGTTGCGTCCACGGCTCTTAATGAGCTTAAGTATCTTTCTGATATTGCACTCGATAAGAATTTCTCAAACGCGATGTGGTCTTTTTCAAAAGCTGCACAGGAGATAGGAAAAGGAGCAGTACAGGTCGAGATGCTCGAACCTGCAAAACTTGCGCTTGACACGCTTAAAATGATAGGGATGGGCGCAGTTGAGAAGAAAATGGAAGTTGTAACCCTCTGGACAACCATGTCACTTGAGGAAATGGCTTATCTTGCAAATAAGCAGCAACTTGAAGATTTCACTAAGGAAGCAAAAGAGGCTAGAGAAGAAATTATAGAATACTCCGAAGCCTCAGGGTTTGTTACAAAGGAACAGATTGAAAAATACCCACAGCTTATCGCCCAAACCGTAAGTCAATTCTCAGAGCTTCGGAATCTACAGCCTGCAGGTTATGAGACCAAGCCTAATGAGGAATTCACAGAAGAGGAATTCTTTGAGGAAGAGGTAGAAGGGGAAGAGCAGGAGCCTGAAACTGAGGCCGCCAAAAAGGAAAAGTAACCTGATAACCAGAAAAATGAGACTGTTAATTAGAAAATAATTTCTCTGGAAAAATTTCTGGCTGTTTACACAGGCGTATGCCTTTTTTCATAATATTTCTGGTCGCTTACACAACCGAATGTCTTTTTTCATAATATTTCGGGCTGCTTACACAGCCGGATGCTTTTTTTTATAATTTTTGGAAATCTCCAGAAAGCTTTCTATTATTTTCAGGCCATTGGGAGTAAGTACGGATTCGGGGTGGAACTGCAAGCCGTAGATTGGATACTTTACATGCTCCACTGCCATAATGCTCCCGTCCTCAGCCCTGGCAGTAACTTTTATCCCGGGTGCAGGTTCCCCAATCTCAAGTGAATGATAACGGCCTGCTTCGAATGGGCCCTCAAAGGCTGAAAACAATGCAGAGTCATCATGCAGAATCTTCGAACTTTTTCCATGCACTGGGCCGACCTTGCTTCTTCGAACGACTCCGCCGAAAGCCACGTTGATTGCCTGGTGTCCAAGGCAGACTCCAAGAAGAGGAATTTCCCTACCCATTTCCCTGATTATGTCCAGGCAATTTCCTATATCCCTGGGGTCTGAAGGATTACCCGGACCCGGCGAAATAACCAGAGCATCAGGTTTAATCTCCCTGAGTTCTTCCAGGGAAACCGTATTGGGAAGTACCAGAGTATCTTTTTCGAAATAAGAGATATAATCTACAAGATTCCATACAAAGGAATCCTTGTTGTTTATGAAAACCACCTTCACCTGAAAACATCTCCTGAACTTATAATTTTTAGTTTATTTTCCCTTCGTTTCTCTCCTTTAACCTCCTCTTTCCTGAAAAACCCGTTTCCTGGATTTTTTTTCTGTAAAACATCCCTTCCTGAACTTCTTTTCATAAATTTCACCCCAGAATCACATAACAAATTAGTTTAAACTTCTCCTTCGATTGCCGCAAGCATTGCTCCCATCTTACGTTCGGTTTCCCTGAATTCATAACCAGGATCAGAATCAGCTACTATTCCAGCTCCAGCCTGCACTGATGCTTTCTTGCCCTGTACAATAATGGTCCGAATTACGATTGCAAAATCAGCATCTCCGTTCCAGCTGTAATATCCAACTCCTCCTCCGTAGATCCCTCTTGGTGAAGCCTCAAGTTCGGAAATAATTTCCATGGCGCGGATTTTCGGAGCTCCTGAGAGAGTTCCTGCCGGAAATATTGCCCTGAAAGCATCGAACTGGTCACATTCCGGTCTCAAAGTGCCTATAACCTTACTTTCGATGTGCTGGACATGAGAATATTTCAGGACTTTCATGAATTCGGAAACCTTCACCGAGCCGCTTTCCGTAACCATTCTTACATCGTTTCTCCCAAGATCGACAAGCATCACGTGTTCAGCCCTTTCTTTTTCATCATGCATCATGTGTGCAGCAAGGGCTTCATCTTCGGCTTCGGTTTTTCCACGGGGGCAGGTGCCTGCAATCGGGTTTGTGATTAGAGTCCTTTCATGAACAGTCAGCAGAGTTTCAGGGCTTGCCCCGACAATTGCCAAGTCTCCAAACTCAAAGATGTACATGTAAGGACTTGGATTAATTGCTCTAAGCTGCATATAAAGTTCAAAAGGCGACTGCTCGAGCGTAAACTCGCATTTCCTGGAAAGGACTGCCTGAAAGATATCTCCTGCAAAAATATGCTCTTTCGCCTGGACTACCGAGTCCTCAAACTTCTGTTTTCCGGCATTGCAGTCCGAAACAGGTAAGCCTGGAAAGATTGATCCGCCTGGTATTGCGATTTCTACTGAGTCTCCTGAAATTGCGGCTTCTTTAAGTATGACATAGAGTTTTTCGGCTTCCTGAAGGGCTCTATCATAGATTTCTCCGGCATCTGCACCCGGACTTACGAAAGGAGTGATCACGATATATATCTCTTCAGTGATATGGTCGAAAACAAAAGTTTTCGAAACCATCAGGTACTGAAGTTCCGGAATTTCGGATTCAAAGCCTTTTTTGACCCCTAACCAGCTATCGTAAATAGCATCATAAGCTGTATAACCTATGGCCCCGCCCAGGAAAGTCTGCCTGTCAAAACGTTTCGCATTCAGGAGTCCCATCCCGTTTGCAGGAGGAAAAACCAGGCGAAGGGCATCGAAACCATCTTTCCCCTGAGGAATTGGAGCCGTGAATTTTAAGTTTCTCAGTTCTGAGTTTTCTTTCTCCGGATTCTCCTCTTCTATGGTTTCACAGCCACAGGCATCTTTGATTTTCGACCGAACTTCTTCAAAAAAAGGAGACGCATTTGGGTTAAGGAGTTCAAGAGAGATTTTCCTGTCACCTATCTGAACTACAGCATCAGGATCATTTCCAACAAAAGAGTACCTTGCCTTAGTTTCCTGTTTTTCCACTGATTCCAGCAGGTACGAATAACTTGAGGTCCCTGAGGCCCGCAGGGCGCGGTAAAGTTCAAGAGGAGAACATGTTAAATTATCGATTCTTGCAAGGAGCTGGATAAAACCTGGCTGGCTTACTCCTGAAGCAAGTTTTTTGAATTCTTCTTTTCCAAGGTCAAAGGAAAGCATTGGCACACCTCACTTCTTCAATAAAACTTTTGATTTTTACAGCATCTTTTTTCCCGCAGGTCTCAACCCCTGATGCCGTGTCCACAGCATAAGGCGAAACAGCCCTGATTGCTTCCCGCACGTTTTCAGGCTTGAGCCCGCCTGCAAGGATAAGGGGAAGTCGCGTTTCTTCTGAGATTCGCCGGCTCAGAGTCCAGTCGTGCACACAGCCTGTGCCTCCGGGCTTTTCAGACCTTGCCGTATCAAGCAGAATGGAATCTACAATGTCGGCTTCTTCCAGAAGACTGACCTCTTCAAGCAGGCTTGAGACAGAAGCAGGATTTCCGGAACCTTCGTTTGAAGCCCCTCCCTGTGCAGGTACGGACAGAGTTTTTATGATAGGGATGCCCGTTTTTTCTTTTATTATTTCAAGTTCGAGATGGGGCAGTCTGGAGTGAATCTGCACGATATCGGGTTTTATTTTATTAATCAGACCTACGGCAGTATCCGCGTTTTCAGGCATGATAACCAGTACGGAACTCAGGGTTTCAGGGACTCTGGACACTAGGTAGGCAGCAGTATCGGAATCAAGCTTTCTCGGGCTCTCTACAGGAACTTCTGTAAGAAAACCAACTGCGTCGGCTCCGTAAAGGGCTGCAATTTCGATTTCTTCAGGGCTGCGGATTCCACAGATCTTTATTCTCGTTTTCACTTTCGCTGTCATGCCCTCTCTCCCGAGGCCGGGCTTAATATTGACGTTCTTGAGCGCATTGACATGCTTTTTCCCGAAATACTGCCCTTACTTTCCTGTCTGTGAAACCCTGAAGTAAAAGCCCTGAACTGGTTGAATTTAACCATGACTTTTCCACTGTCAATAGCATCCTCGGCAATAGGAATTGCTTGCCGGATAGAACCTACTATCCCACCTACATAAAGGGCAGCAGCAGCATTCAGAACTACGATGTCTCTTTTCGGTCCTTTCTGGCCCTTAAAGATACACAGCAGGTCTCTTGCATTTTCTTTTGGAGTACCGCCCTTTATATCCTCGGGATTTGCCCTCAGCATGCCAAGATCTTCCGGAGTCAACGTATAGGTTGAAACCTTGCCATCCTTTAACTCCGCAACATAGGTTTCACCCGTATTTGTGATCTCATCCATTCCATCTCCGTTCACAACAAGAGCATGCTCGGTTCCGAGTTCCGCAAGAGCATAGGCTATTGGTTCACAGAGTTTTTTATCAAAGACCCCTATTACCTGCCCTTTAGTACCTGCCGGGTTGGTCAGGGGCCCAAGAATATTGAAAACCGTACGAACTCCGAGTTTTTTCCTTATACCTGCAACCCTCTTCATAGCCGGGTGAAAAACCGGAGCAGCCATGAAACCTATTCCTATTTCTTCGATCGTTTGCCTGACAGCTTCGGGCTCCAGGTCAGTTTTAATTCCCAGGGCTTCAAGTACATCCGAACTCCCCGACATTGAAGTGGCAGCCCGGTTTCCGTGCTTGGCTACAGGAACACCTGCTGCAGCAGTAACAATTGCGGCTGCTGTCGATATATTGATTGTATTAAGGCCGTCTCCTCCTGTCCCACAGGTATCCACAAGCCTGAAAGATGTTTTGGGCCGGATCGTTTTTCCGGCTTTTTTCATTCCCCTTACAAAGCCTGCGATTTCTTCGGGCTTTTCACCTTTTGCCCTCAAAGCAAGCAGAAATCTCCCGATTTCCTCATCCTGTGCTGTACTCAGAATTTTACCTACTGCGTCTTCAGCTTCTTCGGGGCTCAGATCATGCCCTTCTTCCAGCTTTTGAATATATCTCTGCATTTTCTCATCCCTCCACGATAGTTTCAAAATTTCCACAACTGTTGACGTTCTTTATTTTCCGGACCTTTTCCTTTAACTGGCTCTTCGGATTCCGGATTTGAGTTCTTTTGCAAGGGCTTCCAGTCTTTCGTTTACGTCTGTTCCTTCATCTATAATCTTGACAAAAGCCGAGCCGACTATAACTGCATCCGCTCCGGCGTCTCTAACTTCTGCAGCCTGCTCTCCTGTTGAGATCCCGAATCCCACAGCCTTAGGAAGTCCGGTTTCTACTCTGGAAAGCAACTCTCTGGTAGAGGATGAGACATCTTCCCTGGCTCCAGTAACTCCAAGTCTCGAAACAAGGTAAAGGAAACCTGAGCCCCTTTCCAGGATTTTCTGGATTCTTCCCTCGGTTGTTGTGGGCGCAATTAGAAAGATCAGGTCAAGCCCATGCTTTTCACAGCTATTTTTCAGGTCAGCCGCTTCTTCTACAGGGATATCGGGTACTATCAGTCCGCTTATTCCGGCATCTGCAGCCTTTTCTACAAATTTTTCCACTCCGTACCTGAATACAGGATTGTAATAGGTCATGCAAACAAGTGGAATCCCAACATCCAGGGTTTTAATAAGCTCAAAATAACGCTGTGTATCCATGCCTGCTGCAAGTGACCTCTGTCCTGCCACCTGGATTGTCGGGCCGTCCGCTACAGGGTCCGAGAAGGGAAAACCGAGCTCTATGATATCCGCACCTCCGTTCACCAGAGCTTTTACAATCTCCCCGGTTTTTTCTGCAGACGGGTCTCCTGCCATTACATAACAGATCAAAGCACCTTCCTTTTTCTCCCTGAGTTCGGAGAATTTTTCGGAGATTTTTTGTCTTTCCATTTTAGATCCCTCCTCTCAGGCTAAGGACGGTTTCCAAGTCCTTATCGCCTCTTCCTGAAAGGTTTACAACCACTACTTCTCCCAGTTCTCCGGCTTCTGAGGCTTTCTTCAGATAAGCAAGGGCGTGGGAAGATTCCAGCGCAGGAATTATTCCTTCATGTCTGCTCAGTTCATGGAAAGCTTCAAGGGCTTCGTCATCAGTTGCATATCTGGCTGTAACCCGACCGATATCGGACAGGTAAGCCAGTTCAGGCCCTACCCCTGAGTAGTCAAGACCTGCGGAAACGGATTCGGATTCAAGGATTTGACCGTTTTTGTCCTGCAGTATCTTTGTTCTTGCACCGTGCAGGATACCTTCTTCTCCTGCACAGAGAGAAGCTGAGTGAAGTGCGGCTTTTTCCGTACATTTAAGGGCTTTTCCTCCGGCTTCGACAGCAATCAGTTTGACATCCTTATCCTCAATAAAGGGGTAGAAGATCCCCATTGCATTACTTCCGCCACCTGCACAGGCAATGATGGAATCAGGCATACGACCTTCTTTTTGCAAAATCTGTTTCTTTACTTCACGACCTATAACACTCTGGAAATCCCTTACTATTACAGGATAGGGATGAGGACCTACAACCGAGCCTATGAGGTAATGCGTATTTTCTATGTTCGTGACCCAGTCCCTGAAAGCCTCATTAATAGCATCCTTAAGGGTTTTTGAGCCGGTTTCCACGGGTACTACTTCAGTGCCCATGAGTTCCATGCGGTAGGCGTTCATCTGCTGCCGTTTGACATCTTTGGCTCCCATGTAGACAACGGTTTCAAACCCGAGATTTGCTCCTGCCATAGCTGTTGCAGTCCCGTGCTGTCCTGCACCGGTTTCGGCAATCAGCCTGGTTTTCCCCATGTATTTTGCAAGCAGGGCCTGCCCTATGGCATTATTTAACTTGTGGGCTCCTCCGTGCACAAGGTCTTCCCGTTTAAGGTAGATCTTTGACCCGTACTTTTTACTCAGGTTTCTGGCAAAATAAAGAGGTGTTTCTCTGCCTGCAAAATCCCGCAGGTAATGGTCAAGTTCGGCAAGGAATTCAGGGTCATTTTTATACCGCTCGTATCCCTCTTCCAGCTCTTCTAAAGCCGGCATGAGGACTTCTGGTACGTACTGTCCCCCATATTTTCCGTATTTTCCTTTTACCTTGCCTGTCTGCCCGTTTTTCAAATTCTTCTGCGAACCTGAGAGTTCATTTAAGTATGAGTCCTTTGCAGGAAATTCTGAAACTTTAGTTTCTGTCAATTCAATTACTCCCTTGTCTTTTTGATGAATCCTGTAGCGTAATTTTGATATCGCATTCGGAAGCGTAGTTTTTGATCTTGTCATTGAAGCAAAATTTAATTTTGAATGTTTTTTGGTGAATTTTGAACGAACTTTGAACGAACTTTGAATGAACTTTGAATGAACTTTGAATGAATTTTGAACGAACTTTAAACGAACTTTGAACAAATTCAAAGTGATATTGAACAAATTTAGAGTGATTTTGAGTGGACTTTTCAACCTGTCCAGTCAGGCTGAAAGCTCCGAAAAGTCTGAGAAAACAGTTATTGACGCCAACCAGCGCCCTGGACGAATTCTTTTGTTTTATCAAAAACAGAAGCATTTTCCATAAGTGCAGAACCTATCAGTACGGCATCCGCACCTGCCTGGATTACCCTTCTGACATCCTGTACGCTGTTCATTCCGCTTTCGCTTATTATCAGATGCCTGGTTCCGTGATCAAGGTCGCATTCCCGGATAATAGGAGCCAGCTCTTCTGTGGTTCCGAGGTTGATTTCAAGGGTTTCAAGGTCTCTGTTATTAATTCCTATTACTCTTGTATCAGTTTCCAGGGACAAATCAAGCTCTTTTCTGTTGTGAACCTCTACCAGAGGCTCCACTCCCTTTTTAAGAGCAAGCTCAACAAAATCCCCTAGTTGTCCTCCAAGGATTCCTGCAATCAGGAGTACAAGATCACTTTGAGCTTCTTCAAGCTGCAACCTGTCAATAATAAAGTCTTTTCTCAGGACAGGCAAGCAAACCTTATTTCTAACTGAGTCCAGGTTTTCAAGTGATCCCCTGAATACTCCAGGCTCGGTCAGAACTGAAACTGCAACAGCTCCGGCTTCTTCCATTTCCCATGCAAGCTCGGCAGCCGTTGCAGGCGAAATATCCCTGAAAGTTCTCCCTGGCGATGCGGGCTTGACCTCTGCAATTACAGGCACTCTACCGTCGGCTTTTGCAGCTGCTACTGCCGAGATAAAGTCCCTTTTCTCAAATCCCATTTTCTGGCTTTCACTGGAGATCTGCGGCCCCAGGGCCTGGACACGGGTTTTTGTTGTGTTGAGGATGTGGAGAATTGAAGCGTGCATAGTTTATCACTGAAGTATAGTTTTGTACATCAACGTCTAATGAAGTACTTTGTATAAAAAGGTTTTGGATAAGGAGGCTTTGAAACTAAAGTATACTTTGTGCGTTAAGTTAAGAAATTGTATCTAAAGTCGTAACGTGGTAAAAAATAAGAATTTAGGTATCCTCTTCAAATTGTATGAGTAAAAGTAAATTTCATGTATTTGCTGAAAATTTAAAAATGTCATTAAGTTTGGTAACCAACTTCAAACGATGAACTCAACTTTGCAACTATATAATAAAATTGTTGTGCATTTTTCAAGTTGGAAAATTCTCCATTGAATTTGAAGAGGATAGAGAAAATGACTCAGTGTTTATACATGTCGTGAGAGTCAAGCCACAAGTTAACCAGCTTCAAACTTTATGAATTGTTAGTTAATAAAACGGTATCGGAAAATATGTTTTAATTTTTAATGTCGACCTGCTGAAACTAGTGTCGAATCAACAACAAAATGTCGTATAAAATCGATTGCAATTATTCGGAATTATTAAATCCTTGATCCTACATTCGGCAGCAAGCACATTTTAACATTTAAATATCCGTGATTGTTATTTTTTGTAGGTTCAGTTATAAATCAGCATCATGCAGACTGCATATCTAATTCCATTTTTCCCATATGTTACAAATATAGAGCCTATCCCAAAAGCCATTTAGTCCTTAATCATCAAGAATTTTCAGGATTGTTTTCATGATCAGAAACTTGATTGATTATTCGAAATACAGGATTCAGAGAAGCAATTTTGAGTTTTGGGATCAGCTCATGTAGTGGGATACTGAGAAACGTTTACTTAAAGACTCAATTTCGATATGTGCCCGGACTTGAGGATTACCCTGACTTAGGATACATGTGAATAAAAGAGAAAAAAGTAAAAGAAAAGAGAAAAACTGCAAGAGTTTTTCCCGCAACACACAAAGCAAAGTGTATGCGACTCTTGCGTAAAATTACCTATTGCAGTTACTTCAAAATGGCTTCAGAAATATTTGCCTACGTTTTCTATTGCTTTTACAATAAGTGAAACGCACGCGTCAATATCTGCCACATCCAGGACTTCAACAGGTGAATGGATGTATCGGGTGGCTATGCTGACTGTACCTGTAGGGATACCTTCCTTTGTAAGGTGTATTGAGGTCGCATCGGTTGTGCCTCCCGAACCAACGCCAAGCTGGTAAGGTATCTCATTTTCAATGGCAGTTTCTTTAAGCCACTTAATAACCTGTGGGTGAGCTATAAGGCCTCTTCCGGACGCATCAGCCAATGTAATTACAGGGCCTTTCCCGATTTCCAGGCAAGAATCGGTTTTAGTAATGCCCGGATGGTCTCCGGGAATAGTTGTGTCAAGGGCAAGCGCAAGGTCTGGAGAAACCCCAAAGGCAGAGGTCCTTGCTCCTTTTAGCCCGACCTCTTCCTGGACAGTGCCTACGGCATAGACATTTGCTCCAACTTTATGTTTGGAAAGCCGTTTCATAACCTCAATAAGGATAACAACGCCTGCACGGTTGTCAAGGGCTTTTGAAGTTATCTTTCCGTTTGCCAGAGACACAAAGTCCCGGTCAATAGAAACTGCCGTGCCTATCTCAATTCCAAGGTTCTCAGCATCTTCCCTGTCTTTTGCTCCGATATCGATGAACATATCGTCCAGCTTCACGGGCTTTTTCCTGTCATCCTCTTTCATTACATGAGGAGGCTTGGACCCGATGACTCCGGGAATTGGACCGTTTTTGCCGTGAAGTACAACTCTCTGGTTAAGAAGGGTCTGGTCAAACCATCCCCCGATCCCGACAAACCTGAGGAATCCGTTATCATCAATATACCTGACCATAAGCCCGATTTCGTCCATATGGGCAGCCAGCATTATGGAAGGACCTTTTCCTTTTTTGAGAGCTATAAGGTTTCCCATGCAATCTTTGCGCATGGTATCAACATATGGTTCAAGTTCCTTTTCAAGGAGTTCTCGGATGTCGTCCTCAAAGCCTGAGATCCCATGGGCATTGGTGAATTTTTCAAGTAGAGATTTTATCTTTTTAAGGTTTCCACCTTTTTCCATTTTCGAATATCTCCTGAATATCAATTAATTTAAAGTTCAAATTGATCTTTATGAGACCAATTATGATTTAATAAGGTTAATTATAATTATCCCCTTATTATTCCCCGTTATTATATGTTTTTTACAAACTCTTTGATAAATGATTTTTTACAAATTCTTTGAT
>NZ_LZPK01000341.1:0-3638 GCF_001729375.1 Methanosarcina sp. A14
TTTATTTATTTATTTATTTTCATCACTTTCCCGGAGCCGTGGTCTCTTCAAACTATTCATAAGAGTTTCAAGTTCCTGTTTCAGGGATCCTATCCGGTCCTCAAGGGCATCGATATTTGACTCTTCCCTGACCTGGGCAGGTTCAGGATAGAAATATCCAGGAGACCTACCTCGGGCAGCAAACCCCCCAACTCTTCCAAAAACGGGAGTTTTCCTGCAGCAGAAACCCACACCTGCTCTACGGCCTGCACCTCGACCTGCACCACGTTTAGCTCCGCGGCCAATGTTCCGGCTTTCATCTGCGGGAACTCTGGTCATATAACCCGGACTGTCACTACCTGAGCAGTAACCCATAGCTCTTCCTGTCTTTGGTCCATCACCCATCGGACCTTTTCTGTCTCCATTTGGCATTGTTTCCAACTCCTTTCATTGTATCTTTAATTTACTATTAATTTTATGAAGTCATAATATGATCAGGTAAAATCTTTAAACAACCCTGACAAGACAAACTGACCTTAAGTGGTAAAAAACCCTAGTTGGCCTTTTTCTCCCATTCTTTTTTCAACATTCTTTTTTCAAACTACTTTTTAACTCACTTTCTGACCATAGGGCTTCCACATTTCTCACACTTCACCTGGTTGCAGGCAACCCCCGGAATATGGGGAGTCTCATACCCGCAGGCAGGACATACGCAGGTTCCTTCACTTCCGCCGAATCGCCCTCCCTGGCCTCGACCCTGTCCGCGACGTCTTCCGCCGCCACCCTGACCCTGACCTGCAGGACCTGTACCGTCTCCTCCTGGCATCCTGTAATCTCCTCCTTCAATTCTTATTGCTTTTCCATAAACAAGTGCTTCAGTTACTTTTTCAAGTGCTTTTTTCAGCGCCCTCTGAAAAGTGGACTGGTGAACCTCCATATGGACTGCAGCCTCACTCTGAGAAAGCTTTTCTAGAAAGCTGAGTCTCATGGTCTCGAGTTCGTCTATTGTCAGCAAGATTTCTTCGGGAATTTCGTTTTCTGGACTGAAAGGCCTAAACTGCCTTGCCGAATATTCGAAATCCACCATCCTTCGTTTTCTAGGGCGCATAGTTATGCATAATAATGCAAAATATATATAGTTTTGCATTCATTTAGGCTCTGACTCTAAAATGTCCATAAGAGAAAAAGAAAGGGGAGGTGTTAGTCAAGTTTTAATAGGTGAAGCCCGAAAAGCACAATCAAATGTCAAGCAACCTGGAATTTGATATTGTGAAAAACAGTTTTGAATGGCTCTCTGCCCAGCGAATTCAGTCCGTAAAGGAACTTTCAAGTACATTATCCGCACATGCCCTATGGGTACTCCCAAACCCTTACATAACCCGCCTGATTGTTGAACAGGATAACGACGGTTCCTGGAACTCTTCAATCAGGGACACCGCAAGGGCCTGCTCAGCCCTTTCTACAGAAGGAATCGTATTTATGGCTTCAGCAAGATGGCTGCTTGCCAGAAAAAGAGAAAACTCTTGGAACAGAGACGTTTACGACACAGCCTATGCCCTTGCAGCTCTTGCAGACATGGGAACTCAGGATAAAGACGGATGCAACTGGCTATCTGAAAACTATTGCCCTGCCTGGGAACAGGTAGGCACCACATCCCTTATAATTACAGCTCTCAAAAAGCAGGATAATCTGGCAAAAACCAGAACCTTTGAGACTTTTATCCAGGAAAAAGCCAGATGGATCCTTTCAAAAAGAAGGACGGATGACGGCTGGAAACATATTTCCACAAGCAACCTGGCAATTCAAGCCCTGCTTCTTGCAGGTTTTAAAGATGAAGTTGAAGATTCAGTTCACTGGCTCCTTGAAAATGTCCATGAAAATGGAGCCTGGGGAAATAAGGACGATGATATAAACGCTACTGCTCTGACTCTAAGTACTCTTGGACTTTATAGAAAAATCTGAAAATATGAAGGAATTTATCTTCGGGATTTGTCTTCGGGATTTGTTTTCAGGATTTTGTTTTTCCTTCTTTGATTTTCAGTATACTCTTTTAATTGTTTTTAATTTAATACTACTTTTTTGCAGACATCATTTTTGGCATTTAGATAGGACTTACTTGCTATTTCCATACTGCCTTCCATTTCAGTAATACTCATATCAAAAGTCTGGGAATAATTTAAGACATTTTTATCGAATTCATCTCTTTTTGAGATCTTGTTATTGATTTTGACAACTTTTCTGTAATGCTTTTTCAAAAAACTGTCATTAAAGTCAGAAGTGTTGTTGGATTCCATTCTCATTTTTTTCCAACTGGAAGCCCACATAGGAGTCAAGTATATCATACCTATACCTTTCCCACTCTGCATAACTTCAGCATAATTATCGTTGCCCCCAAGAGCTACGCTGATACAGTCATCCACAATCTCTCCGTTTTCATCTTTGAGAAAATAAAGAGAGCAAGGAAGATCTTTAAAATCCACTGCTGTGTTCCTTAAAGAGTGACCACAATTTCCATAGAAAATAAGAATACCATCTGAAAAAGTTGCCATTTTCCTGATATTCTGGTAGATTTCAGATCTTAAGAGTTCGCAATCTGCGTGCAGACCAAGCTTCAGAGTATTTACAACGACAATAGGCTTTTCCTTGTTTTTTTCTTTACTCTTTCCTCTGGAATTATGAGGTATTTTCTTAAAAAACGGGAATTTCAATAAAAATTTTAAAATATTCACAGATACAGAGCTATATACGGAGTTATATACAGAGTTATTTGCCTCTTTTAAAAAAATAGGTACTTTGTCCAAAGGAAAAAGTCTTGGCTGGCAATTTCTGGATTTAAGCTTTCGAACAAACCTGAAACTTTGCCTGTTTTCAACTACAATCAATTGATTTAAGTCATGGTCTTCTGAGAGGACATATGCAAGTTCGTCTTCAAGCATTTCACAGGCAATTATGCTAAGTACAGGCATCCGCTCACCATTCAGTTACAAATATAAAATTTGTCAACATTTTGATTTATCCTAAATCTCCATTTTGAGTTCGTTATAGCAATCTTTAAAAATTTCCTGATTACCATCATCGAATTCCAAAATTTCGAAATCAAATAAATCTGCAAATTCCCGAATAGAAGCGTCGAAATTTTCAGTGTAGTTAAGGCCAGTATTAATCTTAGCAACTCTTTTGTAACCAATCATTTCGTGGGTCTTTTTCATTAATTTCAATGCTTTGGCAGGGTCTTTATTTAGCTTATTCAGATCAAGCAGTTCCTTCCAGCCTTTGCTGTACATGGGAGTAAAAAGATATGTTCCAGCATCACTAACACTTTTGAGTATCCTTAGATAGTTTTTGACACCTCCCACGGTAGCCCCTATGCAGTCATCTACAATCCTGTGATCTTTATCTTTGAGAATACGGACCGGACATGATATTGAACTATGTTGAAAATCTTTTTCAACGTCTCCTAATACATTTCCACATAAACCGTAAAAGAGCAAAATCCCAGATGAAAAAGGAGCAAGAGTCTTTATAGTCTCATATACCTAGGACTTACGCAGTTAAAATGCCGAAACCTTGATATCTTTATAAATATACTTATGGCTTAGTGTTTCTCTAAAAACGTACGGAGTTATGGACATAAATCCACCTAAGTGTGCCGACATTGA
>NZ_LZPK01000342.1:0-14288 GCF_001729375.1 Methanosarcina sp. A14
AAGATTCAACTGTTAGAATCAGTGCATCTGATCCATTCAGTACCACTGATGACCAGGCTTACCTTGGAACTCTGAAACCCGGAGACAGTGAAGTTGCTGTTTTTGATATGGATGTAGATGAAACTGCAACCGCAAAGCCATACTCTATAAGTAGCGAAATTTTCTATGAAGATACTGACGGGCATGACCAGACTTCGGATACTATCGAGGTTAATACCGAAGTTAAGGAAGCAAAACAGTCTCTTCCTGGATTTGAGCTTGGGACAGGCATTACAATGGTTCTAGCTGTCTGTTTTATCATGTTCAGAAGAAAGAAACAGGATTGAAACAAAAAGACACAGAAAAAGAAAGTATGCACGTAGCCTTTAAAAAGGCTACAGTCCTCTATTTTTTGAAATATACCCGCACGGTTTTTCGTGCAGTTTTATAATTTTTGAACCTTACCTTAATTGTTAAAGAATAATTATAATTTAAAGCTCAAACCTATTGAGTATATGAATTAGTCTATTATAACTAAATTATTTTGATTCTGTCATATCGGTATTTTTATGTGAAGTGGATGGGGGGATAGGATGGGGGATAAAATATGGAGAGATAACTTTTTTGAAATATAGTTATTGCAACAGATGGATCTGAGAATACTCAGAGGGCCATTTCTCACGGTATTGAGTTTGCAAAACTTAGCAGAGCTATTGTCCACGCTCTTTACGTGGTAAATATACACTCTACAATTTCTGAAAATTGGACTGCTGGTAAAGAAACGATTTATAAAATAATTTATAAAATGATGAAACGTGATGAGTAGAAAGCAGTATCTAAAATTAAGAAGATTGAAGAGACATCAGGTGTAGAGATTAGAGAGGTACTTTTAGAAGAGTATCTGAGTAGTGAAATTATTGATTTTGCAGAAAATAACAATATTGATTTGATAGTGATGGTAACAATATTGATTTGATAGTGATGGGCAACCTTGGAGCAAACGGACTTGAAAGGTTTCTAATAGGAAGTGTTGCAGAAAAAGTAGTAAGAAGCTCGAAAGTACCAGTTCTGTCGTCCAGAGTAAAAAGCAAAGCTGAACTTTCTGTCAACTAGAAGCCTTTGAGAAAATGAATAAATCAGAATTCAGGACTAAAAGGTGTAAACTGGATACAAAAAAGAAATTCATTGCACCGGCACAAATCTTTGAGAAAACGAAGAATAACAAAAATCTAAAAATACGCCATAAAATTATAAATTGCAAAAAGTATAGAGAAATGATAAAAATACAAATTCCATCTATGTATTGGAAAATGTATGCTTCTGTCAAATTGAGTTATAATTATTCAGTCGGAGCGATCTGTCTCCCTTGAATCGATTTTTGTAGGTTCTTTTTCACCGACAGGTTCTTTTTCACCAACAATTTTTGCAACCATTACCTCGGTCGATTTGATGACCGCGTAAACCCTATCTCCAGGTTTGATATCAAGTTTTTCTACAGCTTCTTCAGTGACTACTGAGGTTATAACTGAAGGTTCCATTTCAATCGTAATTTTAGATACAAGCCCGTTTTTCTTCACTTCAAGCACTTTACCAGGGAGTTGGTTTCTGGCTGATAACTTGAAGCTTACGTTTTCCCAGGCTGTTTCATCCCCTATGGTTTCACTAATAAGCTGCTTACTGGCCTCGTACTCAGCCAATAACTTTCTTCCGAGGTCAGTCAGGAAGGTACCCTGATTTTTTCCCCCTCGCACTGTGACGACTGCGGGTTCGTCAAGGGCTTCATTCATTTTTTTAAGTACTATCCAGGCTTGTTTATATGAGATCTCAAGCTTCTTACAGGCTTTCCGAAGCGAGTGCTCTTCTTCTATTGCCTTCAGTAACGTAGCTCTTCCAGCACCCATGACGGTCTTTCCGTCTTCCGTAAACCAGACCTTTGTTCTTGCTTTCACAAATTTCACCTTTTACACCAGAGCACATGGACAGAACTTGCCCTTAACTGGGCATACACCGGAACTTCAGGAAGGATACCCATTTCCTCTGCTGATTTCGGGTTATGAGAGCATTATGAAGAACGCCACAATCAACTTTCACCCAAACAAGAGTTTCCAGCATCCAGAATTCGGTAACTCTGCCCTGTAGAGAGTTTCTGATGCTGGATTGTGCGGAAGTTTTACTTAAAACTATGTTTCTCAGGCATCAGAAAGGCATGTACTAGCTCACTACCTTAATATCCCCTGAAGCATGAATAATTACTCTTACTTTAGTCCCTGGAAGTCCGCTGTCCACAGAGATACCCTGTAATTTAGCATATTTTCAAACTCTACGAAGCTGGCTACTCAACTATCAACCGATTTTTAGAAGATTTCGGTTCTTCTTTATTTTGTGCGGCTATCCTCATAATGTCCTCATAAAAACCAATGAGGTCCTGAATTAAGAATCATCTAATCCCATAGGAACAGCGAAGAAAAAGGATACAGAGTCAGTAATAATTTACATAGGACTTATACAGTTGAACTGAAAAATCAATAGCATTAAACCTTCAACTGTATAAAATATGGTTATACTCCATAATCGTTACCATAATTGATTTTGTTCCTCAAGTGTGTAAGCCCTATTACATAACTTTCGGCACACTACCAAAGACTAAAAATAAACACATAAAAATAAAGAGTAAATAAATATAAACAAGAAAAGTACAAACAAAAAAATACAAACAAGAAAAGTACAAACAAAAAAATACAAACAAAAAAATACAAACAAAAAAATACAAACAAAAAAATACAAACAAAAAAATACAAACAAAAAATATTAATTAGAATAATAAATGTGATTTTAATTCAAGTTAACTTGTACAGGTGAAAAAACAGAGTCCATAAGACAGTAAAGAGCTAAATAAATATTATAATGAAAGTAAAAGTTTATTTATCTACATGTCAATACGATGTCAATATAAGATTCGATGTCTCAAAAATTGGATAATGTCCTAAAAATTTTGATAAAACGAGTGGCTTACACACTTTAATTAATATTTCTGAAGGTTTCTTTATGGATGGATATAATATTTTTCTTATAATGCTCTCAGTCTACATAGCCGGACTTGTGGCTATTGGCTGGTACTTCAATAATAAACAGAAATCCATTACAGACTTCTGGCTTGCTGGCCGCAGGATAGGGCCCTCAGCCCTGGGTTTTTCAGCTGCAGCGTCCTGGCTGACAGCTGGGGGAATTCTTGCAGTCATAGGTTATTATATGCTTCAGGGAATGGGCTCTATATGGGCTTTTGTAGCTCCAAACATCATTTCCCTCCTATTCCTTTCTGTGCTTGTGAAGAAAATCAAAAATTTACCTGCAATCACCCAACCTGAACTCCTGGAACAGCGTTATGGCAGTATAGTCCGATTGCCAATTGCCCTGATCATAACTGTCGTAATGATTCTTTTTTCAGTATCCGACATTACAGGGCTTTCCCTTGTGCTGCAAACTTTTTACGGTCTTGACCCTCTCTATGCCGCAGCTATTGTTGCAATTGCGGTTTCCCTTTACGTAACTCTCGGAGGGTTGTATGCAGTTATCTGGACAGATACTATCCAGTTTTCATTCCTTGCTCTCTTCACAATAGTAATGGCTTTTGCAACAGTAGGAACAGTCGCTAATGGAGGTCTCAACACTTCTGCAATAAGCGTTTCACAGCTTTTCGGGAATGTTTCTGGAGACTGGTGGAACCCCTTTTCAATTGGCCTTCCCATGGTTCTGATCTTTTCCTTCGCCTTAATTCCGGGCTGGATTACAGAACAGGACCCCTGGCAGAAAGTCTGGGCTGCAAAAGATGAAAAATCTGCCAGTGCCGGAATGATAATTGGCGCTCTAATGATCACTGTGATCTTTGCAGTCTGCGCTGTGATTGCAATAGCTCTCAACGATATATACCCTGAAATAGCAGGGATGGGCTACCCCGCAGGAATGGCTTCTGCAGAGCCCGCACTTCTATCATTTGTCAGTGAGCGTTTCGCCTCAGCACCGGTAGTAGTAGCCTTCAGTGCAATCGGGCTTGCAGCAGCTTCCATGTCCTGTACAGACACTTTTTCAACATCAGGAGCTTCCTGTATTTCGAGGGACATTTACCAGAGGTATATAAAGCCAGACGCTACAATGAAGGAAATGATGTTGGTAAACAGGGCCAGTGTACTGTTTATCATACTCGCTGCAACAGTAGGCTCATTCATAATTCCTAATATTCTTGATGCCATTCAAATTGCAACTTTCATTGCAAGCTCTTCTTACTTCTTCCCACTAATGGGAGGCCTGTACTGGAAAAGAGCTACTAAGGAAGGAGCGTTTGCAGGTATGGTAATAGGGTTTATTGTTCAGGTAGCTCTTGTGGCTCTGGACCTTATAAATACACCACCCCTTGCCACTAATTATCTTGAAAGCATTCACCCCATTCTCATGGGCCACGGAGTTATTGTGGGAATGTCTCTGAGCGCAATCGCTTTCTTTGGAGTTTCCCTGATAACAAAACCATCAAGCAAGGTTAACCTTGCACCTTTCTTTGAAGAGGAAGCAAAAGAACTTTCCCGCTCTGAAACGAGAAAAATCAATGAGAAGGATCCAGAATATAGCGCTTTCCTTAAAAATCTCAACGAAAAAGTTACAGGAGAACGTGCACACCTCCAGCTCAATCTCCGTACTTCCGAAAATCTTAGCTGGCAAGAACTAACTGAAAAACTTAAAGTAGTATCCCCCGCGTGGGTAACTCCTACAGGGCTTGATTCAGTCTACAGGTTGACTCATGGAGATATGCTTGCTTGTGTTGCAGTTACAAGGGGTACCGGAGAAAGAGATATCTGGCTTAAAGCAGAGCCCAGGCTTGAAACCCTTGGAACGCAGAAGAGAGAACTTTTCACGGCCTATGAAGAGTTGAAAAACGTGTTTGGTCAAAAAAATGTAAAAATTGACTATATTTAAATTAGTTAGAAACTTCTACGAGTTAAGGTTCCTGATCGAACCCTGGCTTCTTTTTTTCACAATTTATCCTTTCTTATAGCTTGAAGGCGTTTTCAAGGGTCTTTTTTCCAAAAAGAAGATCTTCGAGAGAGAATACCTCAAAATTATAGACGCCTCTATATCCCGAAAGCAGTTTCAGGACTGAAAAATCCACGCAACCTTCTCCGGGAGCCATATGCTCGTCTCCATCGTACATTTCTGTCCACTGCCCACTATTATCATGCAGGTGAAGATGGATGATATGCTTCTGCAAGGTCTGGACAAACTCCATGAGTTTTTCAGGATCCCCGCCACAGGTAAGGTTTGCGTGTCCTATATCAAAAGTGGCTTTCAGGTGTTCGGAATTCACAGCTTCTATGGTCCGAGAAAGCTCCTTTGCCTCACAGCAAAAGTTCGAGGGGTCTGTACCTTCCTTGTTTTCAAGGCCCAGAGTCACTCCGTAATCTTCAGCCAGGGATGCAAGCTTGTTGAGGTTTTTAACCATAGAAATATAAGATTTTTCCTTATTAAGTCCAATCCTACCCGGATGTAGCACCACTACAGGGGCTTCGACCCGACTTGCAAGCGAGATTGATTCTTCCATAAGGGAAAATTCCCTCTCGCTCATTCTTGCAGTATCAAGCTGGAGAGCTGAAGGATATTTTGAGTCTCCAGCAAAGTAAGGAGCGTGAACTGTAACTGCAAAATCATATATCGAGATATCGTCAAGTACCCGATCAAGCTTTTCAATTTCAAGTGTCGAACCATTGTAGATCCCAAGTTTGGGGATATACAATTCTATGGATTCAACATGTTCCTTTAAATCCTCAGGGTTGCCAGCAAAAGATGAAGCTCCTAAAATCACACATTATGCAAGGGAACTAAATATAAAAATCCTTTTCTGATGTATGCCTAAATTAAATTTGTGAGTTAAAATTATTAGCCAAATTCCAATGCCAAATTTCTAAAATAATTAATTCTTTGATAGGCAAAATTGAAAATATACAGTAAGTAGCTCTTAAATTGCAGCCAAACAGTTTTTACCGTATTAATATAACAAACCCGGCCAACATATTTATATATAAATAAATGTTTCCCACGGAACAACTCAATTTTATTTATGAGTAGTTTTTATAATAAGTATATAGTTTTTTGTGGAAAATATATTTTGATTGTAGGCATAAACAGTATCAAATATATGTTTATGTATGATACAGAAAACATACTTTATTTTGATCTCAAATAAACGAGAAAGTTAATAAATTATATATTTTATAAAAATTAATAATATAAAAACCACATCGGGATAACTTATTAATATAAAATTAATAATTATATTCCCAAAAATAAATACAAAAATTCATTAGTTACAATCGGAATCTTTATATTATATTGGGATGAGTAGAATTTTTTTGTTTATATAAATATATGACTTTGTTTATTTTTACATGCGCGGTCTATCTTATAAAATTGATTATATATTATATAGGCATATAATAATATTTTAAAAGCCTACATATTTCGAAAGGTTTATGAATGATCCTCTCTAATCAAAAAATTAACGCGCGTCATAATCATAATTCTTTGTAATGATATGGCAGACGATTTTAAAAAAATGTACAGCGTTTTTTGAATCCACCTTATTACATGTAATAATACAAAGGAGGAAAATGAATGGAACCACTCATAAGCATGGGAGTGCTTGCACTTATTGGAGTGGCTGCGACCATTGCAGGTGCCTCGGAAGACCTGGAATCTGATGTCGGTTCGCAGAGTAACCCTAACTCTCAGGTACAGTTAGCTCCCCAAATGATGTTTCCCCACAGAATATTTAACAAAGCGATATCTGGAGAACCACCATCAAATGCATTAATGTGTTCGATTGGTGCAGCCGTTGCAACAGTATTAATAAGTGAGTTTACCATGTCCCCACTCTTTGCACTGGTATTTGGTTCACTTATTGCAGCATGTGTGCACGCAACCTTTGCGGTAACTGCTACAATGGGCAGATGTGCCAGTCAGAGTCGGTTCAAGCAGCCGATTTATCTTGATATGATAAGGAGTCATATCCCAACAATTATGGGATATGCGTTCATAACAACTTTCTGTATTCTAGTGGTATCGTTCTTAATGACCGTTGTACTCGGACACCCATTCCCGCTAACTATGCTGGCTTTTATATGGGGTATCACGGTAGGTGCAATCGGATCATCAACAGGCGACGTTCACTACGGTGCAGAACGTGAGTTCCAGCAGTTTGAATATGGTTCTGGTCTAAACGCTTCAAACTCAGGAAACATTGTAAGATATGCCGAATCCGGTCTCAGGGATGGGTTCGATAACTCCTGGTTCTGTGCCAAGTTCGGAGGTCCTGTCACAGGGCTTGCTTTTGGTATGACTGTATTCCTCGGAAGCTGGATAACCACTATTTTTGATCCTGCAAAGAACCTTGGCTGGCTCTCTGTTATTGCAGGCGTTGTTATTGTCTTTATTTTAATTATCTGGAACTGGAAGATGGAAGTCTATGCCCGCAAAGCATATGGACCTTATAAAGAAGATAAAGCTGAGGAGGCTTCAGCATGATTGACGCTATCTTAGGAAATATCATCTGGATGGCTCTTATCACAATCGGCGGCGTTTTGATTTCCTGGAGTGTCCACTTCGTGCCTGTGGGCGGTGCACCTGCAGCTATGGCTCAAGCAACTGGTATCGGTACCGGTACAGTGCAGCTGGCAGCAGGCGCAGGTCTGACAGGACTTGTTAGTGCAGGCTTCATGATGAACGTAACAGACAGTCTCCCCCTGATTCTGGCTTCAGGCGCAGTGGGTGCAATGATCATGATCTCTGTGACTATGATTGTCGGTACCTGGGTCTATGTTTATGGTGTGGGTGTTGTGCCTTCTTCAGCAAAAGTAAAGGTTGACCCTATTACAAAGTACAGGCAGGACCTTTATGTATCCCAGGGTACTGAAGGGCATGGACTTCCTACAGTAAGTTTTGTGAGTGGAGTTATAGGCGGTGGCCTTGGTGGACTAGGAGGGTCCCTTGTTTACTATTCACTCATAGAAGTGGGTATGAACGCAGGCCTGGAAGCGGTTGGAGTTACCAACTCGGTCACAGGACATGAGCTTGTAGCAGTTGCAGCAATATTTGCAATAGGTATTTTCTTTGTGAACGCTGTAATTCCTTCCTATAACATAGGAGGTACAATTGAAGGGTTCCACGATCCGAAATTCAAAAAATGGCCAAAGGCGGTAGTTTCTTCCCTCGTAGCAACAATACTGTGTGCTATCGTGGCGGTAGTTGCAATCGCACAGCTCGGAGGTATTTAATATGTCTGCAGGTGGAGCAGGAGGAGAGGCCAAAGGCGGATATCCTCCACAAACAATAATGGCTTTAGGTATAGTCGGCGGTCTCGTCGGAATCTACCTTGGTAATTTCGCACCTCCAGCATATTCCTTCTTTGGAGGTCTTGGAGCAATCTGTGCAACGGTCTGGGGTGCTGATGCGGTTCGCCGTGTTGCAAGCTATGGACTTGGTACAGGTGTCCCATCAATCGGTATGCTTGCCCTTGGTATGGGTATTTTAGCAGCTCTCTTCGGACTTTCAATAGGAGGCCCTGCAGGGCCTATAGTAGCCGTCGTTGTAGCAGCAATCATAGGTGGCGTTATTGGTGCCCTTGCAAACAAAGTAATCGGAATGGGCATCCCCATAATGGAAAAGGCAATGGTAGAGATTTCATGTGCAGGAACCCTTGTAATTCTCGGGCTGAGTGTTGTCATTGCTGGATCCTTCGATTATGCTTCAGTTGTCCAATATGTCGTTGCAAACGGATACATTGCACTGATCTTTATAATAGGTGGTATGGGAATCCTTCACCCCTTCAACGCTAGCCTGGGACCTGATGAGACGCAGGACAGAACCCTTATGCTTGCTGTTGAAAAAGGAGCAATTGCATTAATAATTGCAGGCTTTGCCTCTTCACTCCATGAAGGATTAATGGCTGCTGGCTTAAACATGCTTATAGGAATTGTCATCTGGTATGTCGCTTTCAGCAAGCACTATGCACTTATTAAGAGAGATGCATATGCAGTGGTTGGAAGTGGTATGCTGCCTAGTTCGGAGGAACTACAATGAGCATGGTTAGAATAGCTCCCGAGTTAAATTTAGTTATGGATCCGGAAACGGGAACCATAACACAAGAACGGAAAGACTCGATTCAGTATTCCATGGAATCCGTATTTGAGAGAGTGGACAAACTGGATGCAATTGCAGACGATCTGGTGAATTCCCTTTCGCCCAGTAAGCCGCTTCTTAACTCCTGGCCAGGCCGTGAGAACACCTCCTATATGGCAGGATTTTATGGGAACACTTTCTACGGAGTCGTTATAGGGCTTGCTTTCAGCGGGCTGCTTGCCCTTGTCATATATATAGCAAGTTTGATGAAAGGGGTGGTGTAAAATGGCAGATAAAAGAGAACCAGCCCCAGGATGGCCTATCCTGAAAGGAGAATATGAAGTAGGCGATGTCAAAAACTGTGTACTGGTAATTACCTGCGGGTCACATCTTCCAGGCGGGTCAATCCTTGATGCAGGAGCAGCCGTTACCGGATCCTGTAAAACCGAAAATCTCGGTATTGAAAAGGTAGTTGCTCACATTATCTCAAACCCTAACATCAGGTACTTGCTTGTGACCGGCTCTGAGGTTAAAGGGCACATTACCGGTCAGTCAATAATGAGCCTTCATGCAAACGGTGTAAAAGACAACAGGATTTCAGGAGCACTGGGTGCAATTCCATATGTGGAAAACCTGAATGCAGACGCAATTACTCGTTTCCAGGAACAGGTTCAGGTTGTCAACCTTCTTGATACCGAGGATATGGGTGCCATAACCTCCAAAGTGAAAGAACTCGCCTCAAAAGACCCGGGTGCTTTTGATGCAGAACCTATGATCGTGGAGATCAGTGAGGAAGGCGAAGAAGAAGAAGAAGGCGGTGTTGTCAGGCCGGTTTCCGGGGAAATTGCAGTTATCCGCGGCAGACTGAAGGCAATTGAAGCCCGTATGATGGATATAGGAAACTTGAACAAGTTCCACTCAGGAGTTCACGCAGGAAAGATCGAAGGCGCCATGATAGGGTTGACAATAACCATATCCCTGCTTGGATTATTACTGCTAGGGAGGTAATGAAAATGGCAGAAGAATACGATAAAGGCGTCCCAATGGTGCTTGCCCCTCAGATGGGAGCAATTGATGCTACTGTTGAGAGTATTCGATATAGAGCACAGTTGATTGCGAGAAACCAGAAGCTGGATTCCGGGGTTGCGGCTACCGGGATGGCCGGCTTTGCAGCAGGTTTCCTCTTTTCGCTGCTGATGGTCATTGTACTCCCGTTACTGTTCTGGTGAGAGGTGAAATAACATGGATGGAAAAGCACCAGCAGCATTTGTAGAGCCAGGTGAATTTAACGAAGTAATGAAAAGGCTCGATAAGATAGATGAAAAGATTGAGTTTGTCAACAGTGAAGTTGCACAAAAAATCGGAAAGAAAGTAGGAAGGGATATTGGAATTCTGTACGGCGGATTTATTGGCCTGTTGCTCTTCCTGATATATACTGTGGTATCATCAATGTTCATGTAAGTGAGGGATCAAAATGTTCAAGTTTGACAAGAAACAGGAAGTTTTTGAAATCGGTGGAGTTAAATTCGGCGGACAGCCGGGTGAATTCCCAACCGTGTTAGTCAGTACGATGTTCTATGCAAGGCACAAGATTGTGACTGATGAAGATAAGGGTATTTTCGACAGAGCTGCTGCAGAAACCCTCTGGAACACCCAGGTCTCACTGAGCGATGCCACTGGAAACCCCTACGTAAATCAGATTGTAGGAGAAACTCCCGAATCAATCAAGCGCTATATTGACTGGTTCGTTGAGATTGACGACAGGACTCCCTTCCTGATCGACTCCTCAGCCGGAAATGTGCGTGCAGCCGCAGCACAGTACTGTACTGAAATCGGTGTTGCAGACAGGGCAATCCACAACTCGATCAACGCAAGTATTGAACAGGAAGAAATCGATGTCCTCACAGAAAGTGATGTGGAATCTGCAATCGTTCTTGCCTTCAACGCAACCGACCCGACCGTAAAAGGAAAGATGGACATTCTTGAAGTCGGTGGTTCCGGACAGACCAAGGGTATGCTCCAGGTCGCAAAAGAATGCGGAATCAAGTATCCCTTAATCGACGTCGCTGCAATGCCTCTTGGTGCAGGTTCCGGTCCTACAATCCGTTCGATACCCACACTGAAAGCAAAATTCGGATTGCCAATCGGTGGCGGATACCACAACATGGCCTCAGCCTGGGACTGGCTCCGCAAATTCAAGAAGACTCAGCCTGACCCCAAGGCAATCTACATGCCTACAGACATTGGTACCAACCTGGTAGCCCAGATTGCAGGTTCTGACTACCTCCTTTACGGACCTATCGAGAACGTCAACCAGATTTTCCCAGCAGTTGCAATGGTAGACATCATGCTTGGAGAAACTGCAAAGGATCTTGGCGTCGAGATCGCAGACCTGGAAAACCACCCGGTAACCAAGCTGACATAAATAAAAAGGAGAAAATTACAGAGAGTCTCAGGACTCAAAAGCAGAGGAAATTTTCCTTTGCTTTATTTTTTTAAAAAGTTTTGTAGTTTTTTAGCTAATTAAGGTTCTTATTCTTGATCTTCTGGTTTTTGCTGTCCTCAGTACTTTTTCTTTTAATTCTCGGCATCACCTTAAAAAAATATATATTTAGATTGTTTACTTTTAGGATATTCTGCCTGTCTACTTGAAAACGCTTTTTTTGCCTACTTTTGAGCATAAT
Organism: Methanosarcina sp. A14; assembly: GCF_001729375.1. Classification (NCBI taxonomy): domain Archaea; kingdom Methanobacteriati; phylum Methanobacteriota; class Methanomicrobia; order Methanosarcinales; family Methanosarcinaceae; genus Methanosarcina; species Methanosarcina sp. A14. The sequence goes on from NZ_LZPK01000342.1 coordinate 11,823, forward strand.
CTCCAGATGTACCTGAAATAGCATTTTTTGATAAGCCAGAGAAAAATAATGCCAGGTGAAGAAAAATATGAATTTGTGGGCAAAAAAATATGTTATGGATGAGCTAGAACGGAAAGGATGAGAATATTAAAAAAACTTCAATGCGTCTTCGGTTAAGTGGGAATTCGTGACAAATTAAGTCAATGTCCTCAACATTTGCCAAATAATTTAATAAGTTATGAGCTGGAACAAGGTATTGATTTCATGTAAATAGGCCAAAATATAAGGCTGACTTCCAGTGCAAAATCGATAGCTTTCAGGCAAGAAAATTCCTTAACCGATGACCAATGAAAAAGCTTCTGTTTTTCTCAGGAGAAAAGTCCCTGGCTGGCTAAATAATCCGATCTGAACCTGCCAGGTACTATGAAACCACTCCCAAACTCGCTTTTTGGGACTGTTATCACCTCTGAAGATTGTGAGTTCTCAGGAAAATTGTAATAACCTGTGAGTTTTTACCCTGCGCTTAAGCAGGAGCTATACAATCTACTCAGAAACTCACGGCTTTTTAACATTAACATGTCAACCTATGTCCTCGAAATTAAATTCGGGTAGATAATTGAAGGTTAAGTAAACTATAAGGATAGGGTGAAATCAATAATGCAATCTTCCAGGTTATAGCAGTCCAACTTACATCCCAATATTTTTAAGGTACATATTGTACACTTTCTTAACATATATATATAAAGAGTTGTGAACCAGTACCATTCGTTTCGGATCGTTTGTCAAGCTTTTAGCTTAACATTCTATGAAAAACTTATTTAAGTTTCAAAAGCAAAACAGTATATAAAAATATACATCCAGGCAATTTGACGGAATTTATAGAGATGACAGTATTGTATTATATTTTAAAATTAATTGAGACTTTGAATGGAACATCTTTTAATTATAATCATCAAATAGTAGTAATAAATAGAAAGATTTAATATTCGGTAGCACTTACCAGTACCATAAATAGAAACCTAAATAAGAACTATAAATAGAGCCCTAAATAAGAACTTTTAGGATTCATGGTGTACTGCTTTAGAAAAAAATGTCTTTCAATAGCTAACCAGAAACCATAAAAAGTTCTGATATTACGGGTATCAAAACGGATCATAGCATAAATAGCCAGGAAACCGGATCTATCGGGTGGAAATATGCTGATCAGAAAGAACATTTCCCTGGATGATAAATACCTTAAAAAGTTACAGCCCCTTCTGGATGCCAATAATGGAAATTTGAGTGCTGCAGTCAGGGATACCATTGAAGTTGCGGATACAGCTCTTTTATATCATAAAAGTATTGATGAAGCAATTCGATTTTTAAAAGAAACTCCTGCAAAAGAAGAGTTAAACGAGACAATCCAGAACGGAGAAAATATCGTTATAAATAAAACGATGCTGGAATGGCTGTTTAGGTGTACAAAGGGTAGGATTACGGATGAAGAGCTTGTTAATGAGCTTATCAATCCATTTGAGATTCAGGATATGAAACAACTCGAAGATTACCTTAATAGGGTTTCCAGAAGCTATCAATGGGTAATTCAAACTTCAATAAAGTGCGAAGATATTAATAATCCTGAATCTGCACTGGTACTTATTTCCAACTCGACAGTGCACAGTAGAGACTTTTTTGCTCAGCTGGTAGCTCATTTCCTTTCCAAATGGAAACATCTTGACGTTGAGCATGTTTTCAGGAGATCAAACTCAACCCAGATTTCTTTCAAAAGAAATACCTCTATCTCATCAAGCGAGATCATGCCCGGAATCCGAAAGCATTTCGGATATCTTGATGTTTTATGTAAGGAGTTGGACGACAATACCGAATTCTGGACTCAGCTAATGTATACTTATAATGCTGAGAGGTTCAACCTTGTGACTCTTCATCGGAGCCAGTTTGAAGTTTTTGCAACTGGAGAAGTCCCAAACCCGACAAAAATCCTTGAACGTCTTTGCAAACAGTCGATATGTGACATGACTCTTCCGGACTTGCTGGTTAATTTTAGAAAAATGTACCTTGCAACTCAGCTTGTCAAAAATATAGAAATCTCCCTTGAAACTGGAAACGAATCAGTAACCATTTTTCATGACTTCAAAGATGAAAGGGTTATTCGTAATCTTGTGAAGTATTTTTCAAACATATTTAGGGAAAACGGCTCACCTTTTGAAACATTTTCATATTCAAGCATGATTGTATTTCGGTTTTTCCAGGAGCAGGAACCTGACAGTTCAGATTTATATTTGATGGAATCAATGGAAGAGCCCTAATAACCTACTCTAATAACCTAACTCTAATAACCTAACTCTAATAACCTATCTAATAACCTGATCCTAATAACCTGAAGAAGTTCAAAGGTCTACTGGAGTTTAAAGATCTATTGGCCAGAACCCGAAAATTGCTAAAATATTTTAATTTACTCAATTGAAAAAATTAAGGGGTAAAATAAAG
>NZ_LZPK01000343.1:0-2745 GCF_001729375.1 Methanosarcina sp. A14
TAATATAAAAAACACATACAATAGAGGGAATTTAATGCTTAACCGATGACGCATGAATTACGTTTACGTTTAACTAAAAAGGATTGTGTGCTCATCAACAACTTTTTTCTCATTTTCTCGTATCTTTTTAAGTTTAAACACTCAGTTGTACCGTTTAAAGAAATATATGTGCTCGTTTTTGCGAGATCTTTTATGGAAGTACTTATTTTTTCGAGATCTCTTATGCATGAAAGAATTAAATCTTGATACTTTTTATCGTTGAGATCAAAGCTAACTTCTGCTTTGAGGTATTTGGCATAAACTTCCCATATTAAGATTAATGGACTACCAGTACTCAATGAAATTGCTTCTTTAAAATAATGGATAGCAGTATCATACTTTTGTTTTTCAAGTTCAACTCTTCCTTTTAAAAACAAAGTGGAATCATTTATAGTATCTTTAAATAAAACATCATCTAATGTTGAACTAGCATTTTTTAAGTCACCAATATCCAGATAAAGTTCTGTCAAGTTATTATATGCAGGAATGAAGTCGCAATCAAAAGAAATTGATTTCTTAAACGACTCTATAGCGATATCAAATTGCTTAAGACTTAAAAGAACTAGACCTTTTCCATTCCATGCGAAGCTGGAAATTGGGTCAAACTTTAAAGAATCTTTAAAAAGATTCAAGGCTTCTTCAAGTTTTCCAATACTATAATAAACAGTAGCTTTACCAGATAACGCAAAAGCTGATTTTGAATCAAGCTTTATTGACTCGTTAAAAGCCTCTACAGATTCATCAAATTTCCCCAAACTTGCAAAAGCAACACCTTTCCCATTCAACGAAAAAGTAAGCTCTTTATTATCTGGTTTTTCTTTGATTGCATTCTTACTGAGTGCAGTTTTGTAAGCTTCAATAGCATCAGTATATTTCTGAAGGTTTAATAAAACAAGGCCTCTGCCATTCCATGAAAAAGCATTATCTTGGTCAATATTAATTGATTTATCAAAAGCATCTAAGGCTTCATCATATCTTTTTAGATTACGGAGTACAAGACCTTTGGTATTCCACGCTTTAGTTAATTTTGAATCGATTTCAATAGATTTATTTAATGTACTTAAGATTTCAATAGATTCATTTAATGTGCTTAAGGCATCATCACATCTTTTTAGATTCCAAAGAGCAAGACCTTTACCAATCAATGCAAGAGCTTTTTGTTCATTTTCTAAGGAGTTAGAGCATGTTTCGAGAGTGTCTAGGGCTGTGTCATAGTTATTTAAGGCTTCCTCATATTTTCCCATATGACGTAATTCATCAGCTGTTTTGATCAGCTCTTCAACATCCATAAAGGTCTCCTTTTATGTAAGAACTAGCAAGTCATAGCAATTGGACAGATCTTATATAATTAGTTAAAATCACAATCTAATATAAAAACATGTTTAAATTAAATAAAAAGATTAAAAATACAGATATAATTTTATATCTTATCAAACTGACTACAGTGCTTGAATACGTGAAAAAGCCTCATCATAGAAAGTAAAAGGTTAAAAAAATGTTAATCCTCGATTACCCTTACGTCTCCAAATTACTAAAAAATACTGCTGCAGAATTACAGATTCCTGTTTTAAAAAATGAAATGGCAGCCGGACTGAAGACTGAAAAAAAGCTAAACCTTCTTGAAGAAGATGAATTTATCAAATTAATAAAAGAAAAAGGTGAATGTGCCCTTTATTCCAATTCCGAAAACTCAATTGGCTGGATTTCGGAAAATCTTGGATTTACAGGGCTGCCTGAGAAAATCGAGCTCTTCAAAAACAAAGTTAAGTTCAGAGAGCTGCTGGAAAGGCTCTACCCGGAATTATATTTTAAGAGTGTTAAATTTGAAGAACTGGACAAAATCCGGGTTGAAGAAATCAAAAAACCGTTCATTATAAAGCCTGCCGTGGGATTTTTCAGCCTTGGGGTTCATAAGGTTTCCACCAACGAAGAATGGGATTCGGTCCTGAAGTCTATAAAGGCTGAGGTTGAAGAGATCAAAAAGCTCTATCCGGAGCAGGTCCTGAATATGGAGAATTTCATTATCGAAGGAAATATCGAAGGGGAAGAGTTTGCAGTTGACGCTTATTTCAACCGCGAAGGAAAGCCGGTAGTCCTCGATATCTTTAAACATATCTTTTCTTCGGAAAACGATGTCAGTGACAGGGTATATTTTACTTCGAAAAAGATTATAGAAACCTACAGGGAAGCCATTGAAGATCTTTTAAAGGAAATCGGAAATCTGGCCGGGCTCAGGAATTTTCCCCTTCATCTGGAACTTCGAATATCGCAGGACAGGCGGATCCAGCCTATTGAACTGAACCCGATGCGCTTTGCCGGCCTGTGCGTTACTGATATTGCATATTTTGCATATGGGATTAACACTTACAGGTATTTTCTGGAACAGCTTGAGCCGGACTGGAATAAAATTCTTGCAGACAAAGAAGGAAAAAGCTTCTGCTTTATTATGCTGAACAAATCGGAAGACCTCAATTTGAAGGACGTAAAAGCTTTTGATTACGAAAAACTGCTTTCAGACTTTGAAAAGCCTCTTGAACTCAGAAAAGCGGATTACGAAACACGCGGCTACTTCGGGTACATGTTTACCGAAACCAGAGACAGTAGCTGGAGCGAGATTGAAAGGATTCTGAAATCGGACTTGAGGGAATATATCACTTTCAAAGAAGCAGCGTCTGCAAGTTCTGTGCTCAAAAATAATGTTCAAAA
>NZ_LZPK01000344.1:0-16779 GCF_001729375.1 Methanosarcina sp. A14
CACGTAGCCGGAGTAGACACACCTGAGATTCTTGAGATCAAAGAGAAAACTTTTGAGACCTCCTCAAGCGTGGCACTGGCAAAGAAAAATGAAAAACTTGCCGAGATCGACAATGAAAATAAACTGGACCTCATGGAAATGCAGCAGCTTGATACAAGGATACTCTCAGCTCTTAGCCCTTTTTTTGAAGATAGTATATATGGAGCCCAAAATGCTCGCTATGCCTTTATGGAGGATAAAACGCTGAAGGGAAAGCAGGTCAGTTTTATTGACAACCTGCAATATGAGTTTGAACTACTTTTCACACAGGATACTTTGAAGGTAAAAGACCTACAAAACCTGACCTTACCGATATGGTCAAAAGGCGGAATCCTATCTAGAGAGGAGAAAGTAAAAAAAATCGATGTATCCGACTTTTATATAAAGAACATTAAGTATGAGAAAAATAGTCTGAAAACCGTGCTCGAAGATAAGGATGCGGAAAATAAGTTTACTATCTCCTCGGACGAGAAAACTTTCCTGATTATGCACAGAGACTACGAGATAACACGGGACCAGGAACTGGCTGCTGCCTTAAACAGGGACTTGGTAGATTCGTTCATAACAAAGCTAAAAGGGTTCTTCACCGAATTTGTGGGCTCGAAAAAGCTTATCAATATCACACTTGACGGGAAAAACGTAATTAAAGAAGACAGAGTTTTTGATTGCCTGAAGCTGATTGCTTCCATATACGGAAGACTGGTAAAGGAATGCCTTGAAAAAGGATACACTGAAGAGGAAATTACTATTAAAATTGAAGAACCAGGGGGGACGAGAACAGAGAAATATCTTGAAAAGTCGGAAATTTTGAGAGAGCTGTCAACTATTGGAAAGGAAGGAGAAGATCTAGCTACACTCCTGAGGGTTAAGGAAGCTTGAGAAAAGATAGTTAGGCGACAGGAGAGATCTTGTTGACACAGGGCCAGAGTAACGTTAAGTTCTGGAGCGTTCCTGTGCCAGAAATGCTCCAGAGACTCAAAATAACCAACGAAGGCTTGAGCAGTTCTGAAAGCAGTGAACACCTTAAAAAATATGGGGCCAATCTCCTTAAACCAAAAAAAGTTCAAATACCCTTAAAATCTTATTTTCCCAGTTTAAGAGTCCGATTATTCTTATTTTGCTTTTTGCAGCCGGATTGTCTTATTTTCTTGGAGATGTTACAGATACTGTAATTATTATAACCATTATCCTGATCAGCAGTTTGCTTGGCTTCTGGCAAGAGAAAGGAGCTGCAGATTGCCTGATTCTTGAATCAAAAGGGCTTTTTGTCAATGAAGCTACTCTCACCGGAGAAACTTATCCGGTGGAAAAATCAACAAAAACCCTGAACGTAGAAACACCTCTTGCAAAGCTTACAAACTCCCTCTGGATGGGAACCAGTGTGGAAAGCGGAAGTGGAAAAGCACTTGCTATAACTACAGGGCAAAAAACAGAGTTTGGGAAGATATCAGAAGAGTTAAGAACCAGTGCTCCAGAAACAGAGTTTAAAAGAGGTATTACAAAGTTTGGCCATTTTTTGATGGAGGTTACCATGCTGATGGGCATTGCAATCTTTGCAATCAATGTTTATCTTCAGAGTCCGATTCTGGATTCTTGTCATTTTTCCCTTGCGCTTGCAGTCAGACCTACACCTCAACTTCTACCTGAAATTATAAGTGTAAACATTTCTCACGGCGCAAGAGAAATGGTGGAAAATAAAGTAATTGTCAAGAGGCTGGCCTCTATTGAAAATCTCGGCAGCATGAATTTACTATGTTCCGACAAAACCGGAACTCTGACCGAAGGATAACTTCAGCTTCATTCTATCCAGGATGTAAAAGGAAGTCAGCGTGAAAAAATCCTTCTTTACGCCAGTCTCAATGCCCATTACCAGAAAAGTTTAAAAACCCTATAGACCGAGCAATCCTGGCAAAGAGTAGATTCGATATGGGAGAATATAAGAACCTGGAAGAGGTCTCTTATGATTTAATACGCAGGCGATTAAGCGTTCTTGTCTCAAAAATGAGAATAGCCTGATGATCACTAAAGGTGCGCTCTCGAATATTCTTGAGATCTGCACTCTAGCAGAAGTAGAGCCTGGAAAAATTGTAGAAATTTCAGATGTCAGGGAAAAAATCGAGCAACAATATAATAAGTTCAGCGAAAAAGAGTGTTGAACACTCGGTGTTGCATACAGGGAAATGAACAAGCAGACTAAAATCGAAAAAGAACAGGAAAAGGGAATGACCTTTCTCGGATTTCTCTTGTTTTTGACCCACTGAAGCCAGACATTGCAAAAACAATAGAAAACACGGAGCAACTTGGAATTTCTCTGAAAATAATTACGGGGGATAACAGGCTTGTGGCTACCAGTATTGGTAAGGAGGTGTAGGGTTTAAAGCCTCAAGAATTCTCACCGGAAGCGAAATTTATCAGATGACAAGTGAAGCCCTTATAGGGAAAGTAAATGACATTGATATCTTTGCTGAAGTAGAGCCAAACCAGAAAGAACGTATTATCCTTGCACTCAAGAAGAGAGGAAACGTTGTTGGGTATCTGGGAGACGGTATTAATGACGCATCTGCTCTTCATGCAGCCGATGTAGGAATTTCAGTTGACAGTGCCGCAGATGTCGCCAAAGAAGCTGCACAAATTGTGCTGATGGAAAAAATCCTGGATGCACTTGTAGAAGCCAAAGGCGGAAGAAAAACCTTTGCCAATACCCTGAAGTATGTTTTCATGGCTAACAGCGCCAACTTTGGGAATATGTTCAGCATGGCAGAAGCGTCCCTTTTGCCTTTTCTTCCCCTGCTGCCCGCACAGATCCTGCTAACTAATTTATTGACTGATTTTCCGGAAATGACTATAACCACGGATACTGTTGATAAGTAACTAGTTAAAGAGCCACACCGCTGGGACATAAATTTTATCCACAAGTTTATGATGATATTTGGCCTTACCAGTTCGGTCTTCGATTACCTGGAATTCGGTACTCTGCTTCTCCTACTACCAGGAATGATAGAACAATTTATGACCGGCTGGTTTATAGAATCCGTTATTTCGGCATCAATGATAGTGATGGTAATCCGAAGCCGAAAGCCTTTCTTCAAGAGCAGGCCAGGAAAGTACCTGCTAATAGCCACTGGATCGTAGTCCTGACTCTTGTTTTTCCGCTAATTCCTTTTGCAGCACTCTTTGGTTTCAAACCTACCTTTACAGGTCATTTTAATTCTTGGAGCCATAATAGGACTTTATATCATTACGGCTGAGGCGATAAAGAGAATTTTTTATAAAAAAGTAAAATTTTAAGGGCTACCTGTACTGACAGCTATACTGATGGGAGAAACTCCGGTTTACCTTGAAGTTACTCAGGCTTGCCTTCATCATAACCTGTCCCGTCCGGCAGAAAAGGAGTGAAGATAACTATTGTAAACAGCAACAAAAAAGTGCCGTACATTTTGATCGTTGTCTCAAACGTAGCATAGAAAATGAAAACCACAAGCATGACCCAGACAATGAAACTGAGCTGAAGAGCAATTTTTACTCTATATATAGTTTCCGTGCTTTCGCTCAACAAAATCCCCCTTAAAGAATCCATTCGAAATCCCAAGTAAAAATGATTTCCGATTGGATAAATAAGTGTTTGTCAAAAAGAAAGATCAAAAGACGTCTCAAAAAATCGGAATGTAAAAAATCTCCCTTTAAAGAGCTACCTGATATCCCGGTAATCCTGAGCCCGGTAATGCTAAAGGATGCGAATCTTCAGTATCCAGCATAATGAATCTTCAGTATCCAGCATCAAGTAGCATGAATGATAACTCCAGAAACGTATGCTGATTCTATAATTATTGAAACTTAATAACTCGAATCCAACAAAGCATTAAATCTCAATAAACCGGAGTAATCTATCTCCTTCGCTTACACGCCTGAGAAAATCTTCTCTGCCAATATAGGGAACTCCGGCAATTATCGAATCCGCAGCTTTCTTGCCAATCCCGGGAAGTTCCCGGATAAGATTGGGAGAAGCGGCGTTAATAGGCAGAGGATATGGTATGCCAGTAATCGAACGCATTCCATGTCCTGTGACCGTAACATCAGTAAATTTTCGCAAAGGCAGAGAAGCAGGAATTCCAACCAGCAATGGGTATGAGCCAAGCTGCCTCCCGAAAGTAATTCCTTTTTCCCGAACCTCACACATTACATCCCTGAGCACAGTACCTTCAGGCACAACACGCCGCAACATTGGAAGGTCAATATTCTTTCTTACCCGTTCCTTATAGTCCAGAAAGATTTTTTTATGCTTCCTCGCAGCTTCATCTTTTCCATACATAGGGGTTCCGGGAAAAGCCATGACCTGGCGAATATTGATCCTGCGCAAGAGCAATCCAGAATCGAGCACTTCATTCAGAAAATTATAGTTAAGTTGGAAAGTTTTCTTGGATTCACCCATCAGCCCATGCACAAAATTGATGCCCGGAAGAATTTCGGGAAGCCCGTTTGCTCCTCGAACTGCCCCAAGCCTGTTCACAAGTTTGATTGCTTCAAAGACCTCTTCAGAGGTTGCCTTAAGGGAATTGGCTTCAATTACTGCCCTGTCGGCACTCTCCATTCCAAAAGCTGCCACATCCCCTGCCGTATGATATTTAATTATTGTCTTCAGGACCTGTTCAGATTCTTCAGGATAAGTTGCAAGCGTAATTGGGTTTGCATTGTCCATATGGAGCACAGACAGCTCTGGAGCCGAGTTTCGGATTCCTCTATAGAGCCTTTCAATAGCTACTGGATCAGGCTTTGGAACAGGCCCTCCAGCATCCTTGCCATGATAGGAAAAAAGATCCGGCTGCCTACCTATCCTGAAGTAGCGGGCTCCATGGGAGTAGAGAGCGGATGCTTCGGAAATTACATCGTCTATGGGCCGGTATTCGGAAGCCCCATAAAAGGGCTCTGTACAAAAAGAACAGTGAACATGCCTGCCACAACCTCTGTAGGTCTCAAGCTCGCACATACAGTAAGGATAGTCAGAGTGCTGCCTGATCAAAAAAGCTCCCCTTGATCCCCAGCGTCCAATTTCGGCTGTTGTCCTGAAGCGGTGATCTACAGCTTCAGGATTTCTGAGCCTCACAGCAGAACTTCCGGTAACGCCATCCTTAAAAAGATCATAGACAAAAGCTTCAAGGTCCATTCTGGCAAGCACTGCACCTGACAGGTGTATCCTGCTTTCAGTACCTTTTGCGGCCCTTCCGCCTTCGCCGCTGAAACCGAGCCTGATAGGCCCGCCTATAACTTTTACCCCGTGTGCAGTCCGGAAAATTGTCTCGATTTCCCCGAGTGTAATTGGAGAAGCCCGAAGATATTTACCTGGCACCGTCGTGCCTGCTATAATGATAACAAGGTCCGCTTTCCCTGTGAGTTCCCCTGCTCCGGGCGGGTTTTCTCTCAGGGTGTCAATGGTCAGGTAGTGAATTTCCATTTCGGAAAGCCCGCGTTCTCTGAGAGCGCCTGCTATATAACGCGGATAAGGAGAAAGGTAAGGAGGAACCCCAAGACAGGCAGGTTCATCCACATAGCCGTCTATAATAAGTGCTTTCATGTCAATTCTTGTTTCCATTTGCTCTATGATCGAAAGTATACAGTCCAATCAGATATAAGTTACAGATAAATTACAGATGTTAAAACAGTTGAAAGATATCTATTCAAGTGAATAAAAAAGTAAAAAACACTTTCACAGGAATAAAATAATCTGTTAAAAGATAAGAGAATAAAAACTTAAAAAATAATTAGGGCCGGGACCGAGAATCGAACTCGGGTCGTAGCCTCCACAGGGCCACAGGATGGACCTCTACCCTACCCCGGCCACAGGGGTCTGGTACTTCAGATTGAAGCAAGCTATAGAAGGAGTTTTTTTATATAAAGTTTTTGCCGGAAAAGACAGGAGACCCTTTTCAGAAAAAGAAAGGCTATGTTTTCCGGCTCGCAAAACGCACAAAACCTGGCTAAAAATTTTTTCTGGATCGGGATCAGAGTTTCTTAAGCTTTTCAAGGGCAAGTTTTGCAGCCTTTTCTCCCGAGAGAAGCATACCTCCGAAAACTGGGCCCATTCTTGGGGAGCAGGTTGCGGCATTTGCAGCCATGCCCGCAACGATCAGGCCCGGATAAATTTCCTTGGTTGCGTCAACAACCAGTTGCTCGCCAACCTCTGACCACATAGGTTTTTCTCCGAGCTTTCCGAGGTTTCCGATTTTTGCATTGGGAATTTTCCTGAGAATTGTATTACATACAACAGCTTCATGCCCTGTCCCATCAATTACGAGCTTTGTTCGGATCATGAGAGGATCGACGTGCAGACGCTGTGCTGTGACCGGCCCCCAGTTGACGACGATTCCGGTAACCCTATCGTTTTCCCGAATCATTACATCCTCAAAGCTCACAAGATTGAAAACCTCAGCTCCGGCTGAAGTTGCCCCTGAAATCAGCTTCCCGACGGACTCTACGGAATTAGCCACATAGTACCCGGGCTGGTACTCTTTATACCTGATCCCGAAGTCGTCAAGGATGCGGCAGGCTTCTTCCTGTACAACGATACGCGGAAACATCATGCCTCCAGCCCACATACCGCCCCCTAGCGATAACTTTTGTTCGTAAATGGCAACCTTTGCTCCTGCCTCCGCAAGATACCTTGCAGCCACAAGGTTTGCAGGCCCTCCTCCTATAAGTGCCACATCAACTTCCGTGTAGTCAAGGAAGGTTTTAGAGTACTCATCAAAAATTGCCCGTGTGATTATGACTTCGTCAAGTTCCATTTTAATCTCTCGTAAAGCTTCTAAATTAAAAGCCGGAAGAATAGCCCGGCCTTATCAGGAACAAACCAGGAATTGTAAACCCCAATTTGTCATCATGAAAATTCACATTTTGATTATAGGCATTGCTTTTAAAGTTGTTGGAATCGGTGGAGTAGAAAGGAAAAATAGATGATGAATGTACTCGAAGAAAGTTTCCTCGAAACTGAGACGTTTGCGAAGATTTCAGGGAGGGATCAACAGCCGAGATTGAACTACAGTTACGAAGCAGCTGAAAGTTATGAAGCAGCTAAACTTTCCCCAAGAAAATCAGAGTTGCGCTGGGAAACTCCACAGTAAGCTGCGAGGTATTCAACTGAAATAAAAAAAGAAGTTTATAACCCGCTCACTATTTCAAGAAAAGCGGGCCGCTTCTTAAATTCATATTTCAGGTCGGAAAAACGTTTTACCCAACCGGCTTCATTATTTAAGATATTGATATAGATATCTTTGACCTTTCCAAGATATTTGGCTGCAATGCTGTATGTTTTTCTATTCCCGTTCGGTATGTTTCGATATGCTTTTTGCCAGTAATATTCGATGATTAAATGATAGGACAATTTTGATGAGTTTGCAGATAAATTGGTTTATCTGGAAAATCATTTACCAATTTATCTGCAAACTCATCAAAATTGTCCTCAATAGAATAACCGAACCTGTTTTTAGGAGGATTGAAAATTGATTTGAGAACTGTTTTTTTCATACCTTTATCCAGACAAATTTTCAAATAATCGTGAAAGTCTTTTTTTGATCTTATTGAATATTTCAGGCTCAATAGATTTCCAATCAGGTACTTTCAGAAATCCTTTCAGCTTTTTGTACTCTTCATAGTATGTATCTCTGGTAAACTCAAATGACTTTAAAAGTGCAGCTTTTGCATGCTCATAGTCTCCTTTTAACCTGTAATATTCAAATAACCTGTCCAGCATGTTCTTCTGCTCAGTATTGCGAGATAATGCTGTCTGCACAAGCCGCTCAAGGTTAGCTGTATCTCCTTTTTTGGAATAATACTCCCAAAGGAATTCAAATAACTTAGTAACCCAGCCTTCCCCTTTTAGAATACCCATTTCTGCCGTTTCCAGGGCTTTAACCCGATCCCTCTTTTCTATATAATATTCAACCAGGTCCCAGTAATCCATTCCATAATTGAGTGTTTGCATGCGCTTCTGCAGATAAGCTTCGTCATTGTGAAGGTATTCTCTCTGGATCTTCATAACCTGTTCTTTTCTCCAGTCAGAAAGATATTCATCAAGTTTTTTCACGAGATATTCCCATTCTTCTTTTGTCTGGCAGATCTCAAAAAAAATATCCAGCAAGCCATCAAAACCTGAATTTTTGATATTGTACTCCTCAAAGGCTTCGTCTAAAAATTCAAGCTTTGCAGTAGTTGACAGGCCACCTTCTTTAATCAATTCCGAAATTTTTTCCAGATAACCGAATGCCTCCTCTTCATCATCTTCTGGGCCGCCTCCAAGCTCGTTGAATTCTGAGATGATGCTCCTGGCATCTTCTCAGTATTCAAACAATAGCCCATCATTTATGGAGACTACATCGTCATCTGTTAGGGCTTCCGGCATTGACTCCTGTTTTTCTTTGAACCATTCCAGGACCAGTTGATGTAATTCTGGCTTTTTAATCAGCAGGGTGCTTACCAAGTCGTAAAAGTCTGAGGTATTTAAATCCCGCAGGCGTGCATATAATAAAAATTTTTCAGGCTGTATGTTATTTTTGGTCACTGTCAGACTCCTATTTTTCTCATCAGCAATATATCAATCATTACACTTAAGCTAAAAATGGTAGTCATGAGGATAAATAAGGCAACTACTCAAAAAGGTACAATGAATTTTTGTTGCAACAATTACACAGGTGTGACTAGATTATCTGTGATAGTTAAAGCTACCATAAGAATCCTATTGAAAATCCAGTAAGTTTGCATTTGAAACCTGTCAAATTTAAAAATTGGCAGCGCGAATTAATAAGAACTTTATGAGAAAACAGGTCATTTAGGAAGTAGATTCCTTGAAAGTTATAGTACTTATAGAGGAGAAGTTATTATTATAAAGGGGGATTTATTTTGCCAGAAAAAGACAAAGAACCATCTTTCCAGCCTGAACCGATACCTGAACCTGAGCCTGAACCTGTTCCTCCACCTGAGCCGATACCTCATCCGGAGCCGGAAATTGAGCACGATAAGAAACCAAAGAAAATAGAGTAATTTCGGTAAAGTAAGACAGCTATGACTCGAAAATTTATATAGCTCACTGTGAGCAGGACGAACCACTTGCTCAGGAACTTGCCAGAGCTCTATGGGCCGTGGAGCTGGAAAGCTTTTCATCCCTGTACAGAAAAGCTAGAATTCTTTCCCAAGGTGAAAGGATACGTTTTGGTATTCGCCAATCAGATTGTGTTATCCCGATCCTCACACAGAAAGGTGCAGTGTCTCCAGAAGTAAATCAGGAGATTGGCCTTGCAATCGGAGCCGACCAGCTTATAATTCCGCTGGTAGAAACGGGAGTCGAATTACCTATCCTTATACACCATCTCCAGCCTATTGTCTTTTCTCCTGAAGCTTATGAAGATGCTCTGGGAAAACTAATACAGAACCTGAGAGAACTAACCAGGCTTGACTGGCTAAAGATAACGTGCCCCTATTGTGGAGAGGAAATGACGCAGTATATTTCACCTCAGGAAGAGGTAGAGAGCTCTTCTTGCAGGGACGCACCTTGAGACAAGATGCAGTTACTGCCAGAAAAATATTTACCTGGACCCAAGAACCTTCAGACCTATACTCTAATTATTGATTAGCAACTGGGTTGGGAACAGATAAAGGGGGCAAATTGATGGAAAGAAAAGCGACAAATAAAATAAAAGATGAGCCTGGAGAGCCAATGATAGCTCGATCCAAAATGGACGAAGCGGCTGTAAGTGAATTAGAGGTCAAAGGAATCGAAAATCTCACCCCTACCGAAAAGAAACACCTGCTTTTACAACTTTCCCGAGATAGGATTAAAGATAGTTCTGCCGGCCCATGGGAAATTATTGATGTCTTCAGGGAAAATTGGAGAACCATCAAAGCTACGTTGGCTCAACCCGTAGAAATTGAGGTAAGGGATATAGGAAGGGATGCTCTCTTTCGAGTGTCTCTGGATATAACGCAGTTAGAAAGAGAACTCGAAACCCAGGAACTGGAATAACACTCTTAAAATATAGGGCTGCGTCATTTTTAGATTTTATTCATTTTTAGATTTTATTCATTTTTAAATTCTATTCATTTTCAAATTTTATTCAGTTTTAAATATATAAACTAACATATAGTGTGTTTCGAGCAATATAAAGAAAAAAGTAATAGAAAGAAGAAAATAAGGAAAAGATAAAAATAAAGCAAAGGAAAAAAGAAAAATTGAGGTAAGAATGGTAACCTCAGTAAGTAAATAGATCATCAATCAGAATGAAAACACAAGGCTTGATGCCAAATACATTAATACCTTTTTGGTTTGCGCTTTGCGTAACACTCCCTGCAGTAGACCGGCCTGTCAGGATCCGGCTTGAAAGGCACCTCTGCTTCTTCGCCACAATCTGAGCACTTTGCTTTGTACATCGTCTGTGGCCCTTTACCATAGCCACGTTCTCTGCTGGAACCCCGATCCCTACTCTGGGAACCTTTTCTTTCCATTATGATTTCCCCTATGATATTTCGTTAAAGTTCACACAAAGAGAAGTATCAAATAATTCAAAAAGAGCCTCATTTATGAACATGTTATTGTCTGGGGTCTCGATGAACTAATTGAATTATTAATATCTAGTATAATGATATTTATTCTTACTGCATTAAGCTTTATTAAGAGCTCAACGATTTCTTGCATTTTGAGCCAAGTGTTTCGTAATTTATTCCAGTAAACCATGCGGTTTTATTTAAATTATTGAAATATTTGCCGCATTAAACTCCAGTAATATTCGAGTTAGCATTAAACTCCATTAATATTCAAGTGTTGCATTAAATTCCGTCAATATTTAAATTTCCTGAAGTAATATTTAAGGAACTAAAACTAAGATATGTACTATTATTTTAGTTAAAATTAATCTGTTTTTCATAAAATTTCACAATATAACTATACTTTATAACATATCATATAACATATCATATAACATATTATATAACATATTATAGAATTTATCAGAACATTTACAGTATTTTTATCCTTGTATTATCCTTGCCAAATTTTAGCACTGAAGTCGTCACAGAAATAGCCCAGAAATCCTGATCAAATACTGCATTCCGGAGAAAAAAGGAGGGTTACTAGCCTCCTCTTTTATTTGGATAAAAAGAGAGCCTTTTTTACTCGCTCCCCATTTAATGCCTTCGTGACTCTAAGTAAGGTTATTTTCCCTGGAATTCCTTGCTGACAGCTGCAGCATTGGTATACTCCTTTTCAGGAAGATCCTCGAGAACTTCAATTACTTCATTGCTGGCGTCATGTTTTTTAGCGTGCGCGATAAGCTGCTTCTTATTTACAGGATAATCTATATTCTTTAAAGCCTTCTGAACTTCAATTGGACTGGTTTGCATAAATTCCCCCCTTTGTGTTTATTTTCCCTGAAACTCCTTACTGACAGCTGCTGCATTGGTGTACTCCTTTTCAGGAAGGTCTTCCAGAACCTCAATTACCTTATCACTAGCATTGTGCTTCTTAGCGTGAGCGATAAGCTGCTTCTTATTTACGGGATAATCTATATTCTTCAAAGCCTTCTGAACTTCAATTGGACTGGTTTGCATAAATTCCCCCCACTTTTTATATATTATATATAGTTTTCTCGGTTATATTGATTATATGATGTTCAAGAACTTGCCTCTTGCAGAGAGTAAGCTATTATTTAGGCACCACTGGGACTAGAGAAGTACTGTTCTAAAACACCTGCTTAGTAAATCAGTACTTTTTTGGGTTTGGCGATTTGATGCTTTCTCTTTTCAGACGCCCGATTTTCCTGGTAACCACTCAAGGCTGTTATACTCTATTATCCTTTTAGAAGATCCAGAACATTATTGCTTGCCTGTTCACCTTCGGCAAACTTTACAAGGTAGTCTCTACTTGCAGGATAACCTATTCTCCGCCGGTTATAGATTCTTCAGCCTGGCGTGGATTACTTATTGCAAGTTCACTTTCCTGGATTCAGGTAGCTATTGCCTTCCCCAATTAGTAGCCCACCCACCATTGAGTATTATGTAAAATATAATATAAAAAAGAATTCAACTCAAACGTTTGGCAGAAGATGACTATTTAGATCCAGCAGCTTATTGCTTTTTTTTAGAATTAAAAACTGAATATGTCTCTAAACTAGGGTTTTTGGTTAGCATATATTGAAAGGTATGCCCTCATAGATAGCCTGGTTTAAAAAAGTCAAGTTTAAGGAAGAAAGTCTCTTGAATAGAGTAGTCAATGCCGAAAAATCACTTCATAAGGAAATAAATTCGCAACATATTTAGAAAAACGTTCTTGAAAGCTACTGAAGATCAGAGAGATCACATGAAAATAAATTGATATGATTTCAGCTTATCGTTTTGAAAAGTAATTTTATAATATAAACCTAATGATAAGTCTACGGGATGAAGATATATATTATCTATAATACTTCCATACTACCAGAAATCAAGACTTATCTTCTTATAAAAGCGCCAGATAAATCATTTGCCTGCTACTGAAAAATCTTCAGTTGCCTGGCATATAGAAGAGATTCGTTTCTTCTTCTACTGAAAACCTTTAATATAGGAGTTTCCAGATAAGAGACAAGATCACTATCAGTAAATTCAAGACAAATAGACCAGATGTAATTATGATCGCAGAAAATCTTTTAATCTTTCTACTTGGCCTTGTTCTTTTGGTCAAAGGTTCAGATTATTTTGTAAAATCAGCTTCAACAATTGCAGAGAAGCTTGGTGTTTCCGAATTTGTTATAGGTTTGACACTTGTCGCAGTTGGAACGTCAATTCCTGAACTTGCTTCATCAATAACTGCTTCTCTCCAGCATGCAAGCGGTATCGTAATAGGAAATATCATTGGATCAAACATCGCAAATATAGGGCTTATTGTCGGACTGGCTGCAGTTATTTCCCCAGTGAAAACTGAAATAGAGATGCTCAGGAGAGATGGCTATGTCATGCTCTTTGCAGCTGTGCTTTTCTTTGTTTTTATTCTGAACAGGAAGCTCTCAATACTAGAATCAGTCTTTTTCATACTGATCTTCATTGCGTATGTGTTTTTCCTGTTTGAAGAAAACGATAAATACAAAGGGAAACTACAGTTTAAAGAGTTTATAATATACTTTTTAAAGTTTGAGTGTATACGCAGCGCAAGGCAAAAGCTCAATTGCATAAGAAATGACAACGCTAACGGTGAAAACTGCCAGTCCAGAGAAGGTTTCACAAAAGACATACTGGTTCTAGTATTAAGTTGCGGAGCAATTATAATCGGGGCAAAGTACTTTGTGAACAAATCAATCTTCTTTGCAGAACTCCTTGGAGTTCCTGAAACTATAATAGGTACCACTCTCGTAGCCGTTGGCACATCCCTTCCAGAGCTTGTAGTGACACTATCTGCAGCAAAGCAGGGTTTAGGGAGCATAGCCCTTGGTAATATTATAGGCTCAAATATCGCAAACGTATTTTTAATCTTAGGATTTTCCGGATTAATCTATCCGGTAGCTGTCGAACAAATAAGTCTATTCTTTACGGCTCCGGCTATGATTTTGATAAGCATAATGCTTCTCGTGTTTATCAGCACAGACTGGGAAATAAAAAGGTGGGAAGGCGGAACTTTAATCGCCTTTTATGCGGCTTTTTTAATGGTACTGTTCAGGATGAATTAAAGAAGTAACCGACTTTAGATATGAAAAGTAGAAAACTGAAAAATTCCCGAAAAACAGATTAGAGCTTAAATCTCTGCCTGTTTTACAAAAAACTCCAAATTTTAAAAGGTAATAAAAAGAAAATAAAAATCAAATTGCGTGCGGTCACCCCACCCTAAAGGATGGGGTATTCGTGACCCTCTGCACTCCCGTTGTAATAAAGAAAAAGTTCAGGTTTGATCTGGAGATTAATCCACGAGTGTAAAGTACATTCTCCTGTTGCTCTTCCCTTTATTCTGGAGTTTTATGACCTTTATGCCTTTTATTTCCTCGGTATTTTTAACATGTGTCCCTCCACAGGCTTCGATCGTGACTCCTTCTATTTCGACGATGCGCACTTCTTTTATTTCGTCAGAAAAGCCTTTTGCCAGCGTGGTTAACCGTGAGAGCTTTTCTTCGGCTTCTTTGCGGCTTACAAGGTAGCGATTAACAGGGTTTTTCCGGGCTATAAGGTCATTAGCAATTTTTTCATATTCGGCAAACTTATCCCTATCAAAAACCTCAAGACTGAAATCCACTCTGCTCTGGTCAAGACCAAGCTGATTTCCGGTAATTTGAGCCCCAGCCTCCTTTTCAATTACGTTCGCGATTACGTGAGTCGCCGTATGCATACGCATATGCCTGTAACGACGATCCCAGTCTATGAATCCTTTGACTTTGTCCCCTGCTTTTAATCCATTAGAAATATTTTCACCATCTATCTCGTGACTGATATCTCCATTGAACTTACCCACATACAGGACATTAAACTCAGCCCCATCGGATTCACGAATTAACTTTCCGGTATCGCTGGGCTGGCCCCCGCTTTCGGGATAAAAAGCCGTACGGTCAAGAACCACAAATTTATTATCTGTAACTTTTTCGACAGTTGCTTCGAATTCTTTCAGGTAACAATCAAGGAAGTAAAGCGCCTCTGTCATTGCCAAACCTCTTTTCTTAAACTTTATTGAAGGAGGTAAAAACTGTCAGAGTACATAAACTATGCAGTTTTGAGTAAAAATCCAAGACCTTACCAACCTGATTTTCCATGAGTGCAAAAAACAGTAATCATGAAAAATTATTTCAATCACTCATATTATTGAAAACGAAACTCAAGCGAAACGAAACTCGAATGAAGCTAAACTTCTTTATAAATAAATGAATCCGCTTGAGCGAAAGAAGTGAGCGAAACGGAACCGTACTCCAGAGACGGTTAATTACTCTAGCCCATAATTCAGCCCTCTTGAGCGAACGAAGTGAACGAAAAGGGCACCGTCCTCCCGAGACGGGACTCGGGTGACGGAACTAGGGTGACGGAACTAGGGTGACGGAACTAGGGTGACGGAACTAGGGTGACGGAACTAGGGTGACGGAACTAGGGAAGCGAAACAGACCGCGCTCCTGGGTCTAAACTCGGGAGCTACAATTTTGCCTTAACTGAACTCGTGACGTTCTCCCGAAACAGGACTCGGGAAGTTCACATGCAAATCGCTATTGATTAAACTGAGACTGGAAAGAAGCTTTTTCTTTTGGTGTTCCAGTTCTTCCCTTAAAGCGGCCAGCTTCTTTTCAGAATCCATAATGTCCTCTTCAAGCGAGCGAGTCCTGCTCAGAAGCTCAGCTTCCTTATGTTCGAGTTCAACCAGCTTTCCGGTATCCGAGCTTTCGAGTTCAGCTTTCTTTGCCTCAAACTCTTTGAGGACTTCAAGATACTCTTTTTTCCGCTCTGGAAAGTTTGAGATTGCAGTTTTGACCTGTAACAAAGCTTTTTCTTTCTTCTGGGCCTGCATATCCAGGGCATTGTCCTCGAATATTTTTTGAAGTTCCGGGAAAAAAGAAGGATTTACGTGTATAGGAGCTTCAAGGCAAATATCAAGCTGTTTCTTTACTTCTGGCTTTAAAGTATACCTGCCACTTTCGTGAAGTTTCTTAATCCTTGAGAGATGACCCGAAAGCGGGAGCACAAGAGAACTCAAGCCTGTTTCGGCTTTTCGGAGTTTTTCCCTGGCAGCAATAGATTCTGCCTGAAGGTTCTGTAAACTCTGCCAGACTGGTCCTTTTCTAAAGTCTTCGAGAGCCTGACTGGCTTCGGAAGTTTCAGCCTTTAAAGCCTGAATTCTTCGGTTTTTGGACTCAAACTCCAGCTCTTCAGCAGCTATTGAAGCCAAAAGCTCCTGTATTTTATTAGTATCAGAATGAGCTGCTTCTATGGTGTCCATTTCCTTCTTATTTACTTGAATTACCTCTCCAAGCTCATTAAAAATCGGACCCAAGCTGGCAAGACTGTCACTAACGTCTTTTGATTCTTCAGAAAAAACGCCTCTGGTATACCTGAAACTCTGATTCATATGTTCCAGGCAGGCGTTAAGACTCTGCGTAGCTGTCCCATAGAAACTTTCAAGAGCCCTGAAATCCCTGTTTTCCTTCACTCTGATTTTATCTATCAACATTGTGACCTGTTTAGTCACATTTTCTCTGTTGCTCTTCGCTCGCTTTACGACTCTGACATCAAAGTCTCCCTCGACTTTAGCATCCGCAAGCCTTGAGTTACTTTCCTTTAGTGCCAGAAGCGAAGCATCAAGTTCCCTCAAAAGGCCGGATACATCCTTTTCCACCCTGAAAGAGATTTTTTGAGATCTTGTATCCAGCCATGCTGGCAAGTCTTCAAAATTAATCTCCTTGAGACCAAGCTCCACATCGGAACTTTCTTTTTTTCCAAAGAGCTTTTTAATCCACTTCAACCTTGACATTCCCTGAATTTGATAAAACTATTTAACTTATTTCTTTAGTTCTGTGTATTTTTGAAACTTATGATATGAAATACTTATTCTGTAAAAGCCTTTCCGGGGTTAAAAAGACAGAATAAAAGAAAATAGAATCTACAAATATATAAAGAAATTAAATGCTTTTTATATTGATAGCCAGAGGACCAGTATAATCCTGCACTTTACTTTAGAAGTTTACTCATTATAAGTTCTACTTTTATAAGTCATGTTCTTTATAAGTTCTACTTTTAATAATATCTACTTTTAATAAGTTCTCTTTT
>NZ_LZPK01000345.1:0-2539 GCF_001729375.1 Methanosarcina sp. A14
TACCAGGATTACCAGTTCCGTCTCTTACGCACCACTCTTTACCACACCAAGTTAGATAGGTGTCTGCAGCAGCGGTGTTTGCAATCAAAAGCAAGCCTAATGTACTTAACATTACGAGCTGTAGATATTTTTTGTTCATATTAATCATGACATCAATAGCAAAACTTTTTGAAAAATTTTCCTATATGCCATTAAATAGAAAAGTTGAAGTATTTTTAAAATAATATATAATTTTGCAAAATTCGAACCTTAATATATGAAAAATTAGAGAACAAAGATTATTAAATTTTAAGATAGTAGCTAAGAGAAAAATATATCCAACAACCAGACCCCCCCAAAATTTCCGGCATAAATTAATAATTTATTTGTAAACTAACTATATAAAGTATTTCATCCCCGAAAGTTGTAGTTTATGGCTTATAAGAGAAGTTTAATAAGTTAAAAAATTTAGATAAAGATTTTTTTATATCCCTCAATCTCAAAATAAGAGTCTCACTCCACAATGCATCTGCGTCCAAGTTGCAGAGTCCTTTTATTAAATACTCTTAAAGTCGTGATTTGCTCATTTTTACGAAATTATTCACCGACCAGAGTATCGTTTTTACATAATATTAAATATATATTTTAAATAATACAGATAATTATTTATAAACAATCAGTTCTGTATTTATGTTAGTTATGTTGAAACTAAAAGAAATAAAGAATAATGCAAAAAAGTACATAGAACTATGCAAACTTATATATGTAGATCCTAGAACTCCCAAAACCGCAAAAATACTGTTATGGATCGCCATAGGCTATGCATTATCACCAATTGATTTAATACCAGATTTCATACCTGTAATTGGTCATATTGATGATATAATAATCGTCCCTGTGCTTTTATACATTGCAATGAGATCAGTACCCAAAAATGTGTATATAGAAAACTATGTTCAGATTTTAAGTAAATAATTTTCTAGCCAGAAAATGCGGTGTAATTCTTAGATTTTCGTTTTTTAAATTCTACTCAGGATCTATTTAGACTTAACTCTGGCACAAGGTTATAAAATTTCTTAATATTTTAACCAGAGACAACTTGAGCTTTATCTCAGACAGATCTCAAACAGAGCAAACAAAAATAAAAACGTTTTTCGTACCTGTTTTGCTGAACATTTGTTCCTAAAAGTATATGCCCGTTTGAAGAGAAACACAATACTTAACTTTACCAGATGTATTTTTAAAGCTGATTCGAGTTTGGTAGAACAAAATTTCGATGAAATGGGATTCAAACCAATTTTGATATTGGGGGTATGAGGAAATGTTACTGATGGATATAATAACTTGGGAGCCGAAAGACTCCCTAAAAGTTGCGGAATTCTATGCGAATTATGACTACCCGAAGGGAATAAAAGTAATTGAGGAATGGACTGACCTTACTGGATACCGCACGTTTATAATATATGAAACTGAAGACGAAAAAACATATGCAGCATCCGTTTTTCCATTTACAGGGCTGTGCAAATTCGAAACGTTTCCGGTTATGAAACTAGATAAATTTATGCAGCTTGCCCAAAAATTTGCCGAGAAAACCGGAGGAGAAGGTCCAGAAGCTGAGCAGGGCGAGGGAGGAAAAGCCTCAGAGGAACTTCTTAAGCAAATAGGGAACCTTGAAAAGAGAATTGAACGCCTTGAACACCACTCTTATATTCAGCAGGAAGATGTAACGTGAAACTTAGATCCAACATGAAGATCTAGATTCAACTCAAAAACGTAGTCCAACTTAAAAACTTAGTTCCAACATAAAGACCCGAATATAAAGACCCGGCCACAAGGTAAAGAGCTGGTTCCAACGTAGAAATCGTGATCAGAAACCAACTTTAGCTCTGTTGAGAAATTTTACCTCAAATTCATTTTTCAAATGCACTTTCAAATTTTTCTTCATCCATCCGATAAATCTGCCACCCATCTGCAGGGCTTCCTCCAAGATGTTTGTAAAATTCCCTTGCAGGGTTCCATTCAAGGACTGCCCATTCTATTCTTCCGCAGTTTCTTTCTTTTGCAAGCTTTACACAGTGGAGAAACATTGCTTTCCCGATTCCTTTTCCCCGAAACTCAGGTTTTACAAAAATGTCCTCGATATAGAGCCCAGGCTTTCCCACAAAAGTAGAGAAATTGTGGAAAAAAACAGTAAACCCGACCGGAACCCCATCCAATTCAGCAAAGAAAACCTCGGCATAGGGTTTATTTCCAAACATGGCATCTGCCAGGGTTTCTTCTGTCGCTGTGACCAGGTGGGAAAGGTTTTCAAACCTTGCAATGCCTTTAACGAACTCAAGAATCAAGTGTACATCTTTAATTTCTGCGGCGCGGATTTTCAATCCAGGTTTTACTCCGTCTTCTGTGAACTTTATTTTATCCTCTGTAAGTTTCATTTCAGGCCCTGACATTTTTTGATTCCTTTATTAAATCGATAGATATAGATAATTTCATAGGTTTAATGAAACTAAATTTATGAAACTGAATTTATAAAACTGAATAGAGACTAAGTTTATGAAAC
>NZ_LZPK01000346.1:0-38796 GCF_001729375.1 Methanosarcina sp. A14
CAGCTTTGTTACATGTTTTTTCAATAGAAGTGCAGCCACATAAGTCAGAGCTACAATTTGTTGAGCTACAATTTACGAAGCTGCAATTTGCTAAGCTACAATTTGTTAAGCTACAATTTGCTAAACTACAATTTGCTTGCTCACAGTCTGTAACGGACTCGTAACTACAAGATGTACATTCCTTGTTACAATCTTTGTTCTGTTTTCCATCTACAATAGGAACGCAGCCACATAAGTCAGAGCTACAATTTGTTGAGCTACAATTTACGAAGCTACAATTTACTAAGCTGCAATTTGTTAAGCTACAATTTGCGAAGCTACAATTTGCTTGCTCACAGTCTATTGCAGACTTTACAGAATTATCACAGGAAGATGCTCCTGCGGTAATTGAAGTTGAGATCATTAATATAAACAAAATAGATCCCATAATTTTTGCAATTGATTTGCCATTAGAATTCATTTTATTCCTCTAGTTCCTCTGATCTTGTTCATCTAACTCAAGAAGATCCGGAACTAAAATTCATCCTTTCAATTATATATATAACAATACTTACATTAAATACGTTATATAAAATTCACAAAAATGGATCTAATACTTCATAACCACTAATAAAGTGATAAAAATAAATTTAAAGCTTTATAATGCTTTATTTACATTTTATAATTATTTACATATTGTAGAACTAAATATTAATTAATTTTATTAAATTTTGATGTTGTTTAGTTCTGTTTAACCGCGTGTGTTTTTGAAATTCTAAAATTGATATAATACATTAAATTTTTCAAAATTTTTTCTTTTCATTTTTTTATTGAACGCGATCACAAAGTGCTTAAAATAGCTGGATTGATAGCTTTAATATATTTTAACGGCAACAATATCCAGCAGATGACAAAAGGAATACTTATTGCAGGAACCCATAGTGGGGTCGGAAAAACGACAGTCTCCATGGGTATCATGGCTGCCCTTAAACACAGGCAGCTAAAGGTTCAGCCTTACAAGGTAGGGCCGGACTATATCGATCCTTCTCATCACACTGCAATTTGCGGGCGCCCTTCAAGAAACCTGGACACATACATAATGGGCACTGACGGAGTCGGGCAAACTGTGGCGCGGACTTCTGCAGATGCGGATATTGTGGTAGTAGAAGGAGTTATGGGACTCTTTGATGGAATTGATTCTACGGAAATTGCAAGTTCCGCGCATATTGCAAAAACCCTTAACCTACCGGTAATTCTGGTAATCAATGTGCATGGTATGTCCAGGAGTACCGCTGCTCTTCTTAAGGGGTATTCTGAGTTCGATCCTGAAGTAAAGGTTGTGGGCGTTATCCTGAATCAGGTAGGCAGCCCAAGGCATGCGGAACTCGTAAGAAATTCACTTTCGGGTAACATTCCTATTGTAGGTATGATCCCAAGAAAGAAAGATATCGAGGTTCCCTCCAGACATCTCGGGCTGTACATGGCCCATGAAAAGGACTACAATACTGAGGAAATGGCGGCTTTTATTGAAGAAAATGTTGACCTTGATGCAGTGATCGAACTTGCTGAGCCTATTTCTGTTCCGGATATCAGACAGATCCAGAAATCCGAAGCAGACCTCAGGATAGGAGTTGCCAGGGACCCTGCTTTTTGCTTTTATTACCAGGATATGTTCGATGCCTTTAGGGATTATGGAGCTGAAGTCGAATTTTTCAGCCCAATGGCAGGAGAGCTTCCAGATGTGGATGGGATTTACTTTGGAGGCGGCTACCCTGAACTTTACGCAGAAGTCCTTGAGAAGTCAGAAACTACCAGAAAACTTAAAGGCCTTGCAGCTGACGGTTTGCCTATCTATGCAGAATGCGGTGGCCTTCTTTACCTCTGCGGGACATATGAAATCGATAACAGAACATATAAACTTGCAGATGTCGTGCCTGCAAACACACGTATGACAAACCGGCTTAAAGCCCTTGGGTATACTGAAGCTCGCCCTCTGGACAAAAACTTCTCTTCTCATAATATAAGAGGCCATGAATTCCATTACTCTATTACTGAATGCGATCGCGATGCAAAGTTTGCATACGAAATGCTGCGCGGAAAAGGTATACAGGATGGTTTTGATGGCATTATAGAGCACAACACCCTGGCAGGCTATATGCATTCTCACCCTGCTACCTTCCCGGTAGAAAAATTTGTGGAAAAATGCAGGAAATACCGAAGAAAGTAAATATTTTTTAGAATAAAGCACAGATTTAGGATCAGTACAGTTGCTTGCAACGCAAGCAACTGTTAATTTTTATATATTTATTAAAGGTGTTATCTAGAGTTTTCATTGAATTTTTTAACCGGACTATTGAAGTTTTCAACCGGATAGTAGCATTTCCTTTTAGGTTTTGCTTAAAAGTTTTTTAGAAACGTTTTCAAAAATATTTATAAAATTTATAGTTATTTCCGTTCCGTTTCAATAGCATAACAGCTTGGAATTTTACAACTTGGGATTTTAACTTTGTTTAGAGTTTTTATTAACCTTTAAGAAAAAACACTTTCAGCCTGTTAGGCTAGGATTAATAATGTCCGAAGTAACTTACAAGTTCCAAGTAATTTTTGGCACGGAGAAGAATAAACTAGAAGAGAACGCACCAGAAGAGAATACACTTAAAGATAACTCAGTGCAAAAGAATACAATAGAAGAGGTATCATATTATTTACAAAAGGAGAAAATAAAATGAGATTTATATGCCCACTTATTGTTGTGAATAATATAGAGACTTCCAGAAGCTTTTACGAAAACGTCCTTAATCAAAAGGTACAGTGCGATTTCGGTGAGAATGTATCATTTGAAGGCTGCTTTGCTATACACTTGAAATCACATTTTTCAGATTTGATAAATATAAACAAAAATGATATTGTTCAAAAATCAAATAATTCTGAACTGTATTTTGAAGAAGACGATCTGGATAATTTCCTTCAAAAGCTAAAAGGTATTGACTCCATCGAATATGTGCATGAACTAAAAGAGCAGCCATGGGGTCAGCGAGTTATCAGATTTTATGATCCTGATATGCACATTGTCGAGGTTGGCGAACCTATGGAAAGCGTAGTAAAAAGGTTCTTGAGTAAAGGCTTATCAATTGAAGAAACCATAAAACGCACTCTAATGCCAGAGGAATTTGTCAGACAATGTTTGTAGATAAATAAACTAGTTTTAAAATCAAAATTACGAGTTGGCAGTGAAAAATTTCGTTCTCAACTACGTAACTGGAGTACTAAAAGCCTTATTTTACAAAGAAGCGATGGTACAGAGGTTTAAACGAAAATAAAAAGGGCGAGCGTTCACTTCATCTCATACCTAAACGCTGGAGTATTCGTAACCTTCCGCGCTCCCGATGTAATAATATTACTAATTTACAGTACTTAGCAAAAGTTATTATAGGTTTTGATGAATACCATCTTTAAACCTTTGACAATCCACTCCTGTTGATCTTTTTGTAAAGTTGGAGAAGTACTACTTTTCCCGATTAATCTGAGTTCAAATACTGGCTTTCTAAATATTAAAAACATAAATTTATCCTGACTTCCTTCAATTAGGTTTCAATAATCTTCAAATAAGTCGGTATTGTTTTCAGATTAAGTTCGCACAATGATTTGTACTTTGTACTTAATCGAGTTTATGCACAGGTTTTTAGGAAGGAATTAAAAATGGCTTTGAAACCCAGAATTACAGAATCTCCTCAGGTTCGCTTGATTGACCTTAAGTCAAAACCTTTCTTTATTGTAGCTTCCGTAGAGGTTGGAAACACTACAACCAAATGTATTCTTACAGCTACCAATATGGAAACTGCAAGAACTCATATTATAAATAAGGTCGTACGGATGACCAGAGATGTCCGTCCCCCTAAACCAGGAGAAGTCGTATTCGGAAGGACACTTACCGGTGTGGAACTCACTCGTGAATCCGTTGCAGAACTGGTACGTGGAACCCTGACCGAATCAATGGAAAAAGCAAGTCTGGATATAAAAACCGATCTGGACTTTGTGGTTCGTTCCACTGGAGTTGTTGCAGGTTTTGATTCTCCAGAGGAAGTGGGTGAGTTTATTAAAGCTCTGGCAGATGGCTGCCTGATGGCAGGAGTTCCCCCGAAAAACATGACCCCACCAATGTCTGTTTCAAATATTCCCAAAAAATTCCAGAAATACAGTAAACTGGAAAAAGTAATTTTTGATGGGGCTGTAGCCGGTGTACTACCTCCTATAGGTTCTACTGGCGTCGAAATCGTTGCAAATGAGATGGAAGGAGAGCTTGCAACTGCAGGGATTAAGGAAGCAGCCAAACTTACAGATGTTGATTTCAGGAACCCCTGTATCTCAATCGATTTTGGGACAACCCTTGATGGCAGGATCACAAATTCAGATCAACCGTATGCAAAAACAGTGGGTAACTTCTGTGGCTATGCCGGGGCAATTCCTGACGCAATTATTCGGGGTTCGAAAATTGTGGACTCAAAAGTAGGAACTGCTCTCGAAGTTTTTGAAAAAGAAAAACCACCTTCTTTCTTTACTTTAAAGATGAAGGCTAAAGCGATTGAAGCGTATACAAAGCGCATTCATGAACTTATTATTATAGAACAGGTTACAGGGAACAGAACTAGATACGGAAGTGTGCCTGTAAGGCCTGATGCAGCTGACCAGCTAGGCGTGACACTTATAGGTTGCGATGTAGGAGTAAACGGTTCCGACATGGGTAAACTTAGTGCCATAGGCATGGAAATCTGTAAAACTCACGGGCTTCAGGTTGTTTCTGCTGTCATTGATGAGGTTATGGCAGACGTGGTTTGCAGGTTGATTAAAGTTGCAAAAGAAGCAAACCTTGTTTTTGAGGATACAACTATAGGGATTACTGGCAGGGCAGGGATTACAGGGAACAAACCCAAACTGATCTTGAAATGCCTGGAAAATCTGAATATTGCTCCGAAAATCGATGAGAGAGTAGTCTTCGTAGACGACGGACTTGCCAGAGGAGCAGCCGTAATGGCTCGGTGTATGAATTCTCTTGGTTCGCCGCAAAACCCTCTGGGCGGTAGACACGGTGGAAAATGTATTCTTGCACAGAGAATAAAATTACAGGATAAATGATCTCAAATTACAGAAAAGATGACCTCAAATTACAGGAAAAATGACCTTAAAATGCTGGAAATCCGGAAAATATTTTAGACGTGGAAAAAATCAAAATATTAAAAGAGAAGATTTTTAAATGCAGCAAGAGGGATTAACCTCCTGCTCCTCCACCACCGGCTTTTCCAAGGTCGAAAGCCTGCATTGTTTCTCTCTCTTTTCTGAATCTTTCTTCCAGTTCCTCGGCTGTAAACTCTCTTTCTTCTTTCTTTTCTGTAGTTTTAATTTCAGTTAGTTCCAGGTTTTCTTCCCTGTACCATAGATCTGTACTTTCGAGCAGAACCCATACCTTTCCCTGCTCGTCCTTTTTAATCTCAGTTACGCGGCTGACCGTATCACTGTTTACGTATTTGACGGCATCTCCCGCTTTAATGGGTTTTTTATTTCGCCCTACTGCTGTGATTACTTCAGCATCAGCCATGATCTTACCTCGAAAGCTTCCAAGAAGCTGGTATTTCAGCCCCAAACGTCCTTTATTGAATTTTGCTGCTTATAGGTTATTCAGGCCCTCTAATAAAGTTTATGTGAATTAAGCTCTGGGAATGGTTCGGTAAAACCTTTAAGAAAAAGTTTTATCAAAAACTTTTAAGAAAAAAATTTTATCAAAAACTTCGTGGAAAATATTTTGGATTGAACTTTTGGAAGTCTCTAAGATCAGAGCTTTTTCTAAAGACTTCCAGGGTTCAAAAATATAGGGCTGGTCTATTTCGTCCTCCCTATTTTTAACAGTGATTAATTTCCGACCTGAGATCTCCCATCAGTGCAACTCTTTCGGCATAAGCATTGTGTCTGTGAATGCTTTCCTCATTGGTTTGCTTGATGGTAATTACTGCATTATCAGGAAGGTTGGGAAACTCTTTTACTACGTTGTCTGCCATGGTTCTTACACAATCTTCCACAAATTTTGGGTTCATATGTGCAGTTTCCACAACGACCTTTTCGTCTGCGCGTTTCAAGACCTCATACACACTGGAACTCATAGAGTGATCAATAATGCTGATGATGCTTTCAAGGGAAACATCAAAATCATGTGCTACCTTGATTGATATAATTCCTCTTCCTCGCTGGTTATGGGTAGCCATGGGAACCCTTTCCAGGAATTTTACAATCGTATCATTATCGACTCCAAGTTTGGAAAGCTCATTTGCAGCTTTATCTCGCATAATCTCCTGAGCACAGGGGCAGGCTGTCATTCCTACAACTTCGGCACCTATCAATTTTTTTACATCAAAATAGTCATCATCGCCCTGTCCTCTTACAGCTGATGCTTCAGCAAAGATATTCACTACTTCCTGGCATTTGATCCCGGTAGCAGGGGATGCACGCCTTATCATATATTCGCTTGTCATCCGAACTTCGGCCTGATTGGCGTATTCATGTCTGCCAAGCAAGTTGTGTGCGATATCACTGCAAAGCTGCTCAAGTTCGTATACGGGCATACTGAGTATTTTTTCCAGTACCTCATCTACAGCTTCGAAGTTCCTTGAAAGATTTGCTCCCTTTCGGTCCGAGGGCAGGTCAACAAAAACGTCAAAAGTTGAAATAAGTACGATAGGACGTTTGTCTTTTCGCTTGATTTCAACGAGTTTTTTAACATTTGTTACCCCGACACGGGTAAGGTTTATAGCTATACTTGGTTTGCTGGCCTGGACGTCCGGGAGGTTGAAAGTGCAATGTTCCATAATTAACCAGATCCATAAAAAGATGAATGTTTGATTTTGTAAAATGAATCTTGATAAACATGCAATTTTATTCCATTTGGAAAAATATAATGATCATAAGGAGTTATAGCATGTAAAGTTTGTGCTTTTAGGGGAGTTTTCGAAATACACAATAAAACTTAAATTTCTGAATTTTCCAAAACTGATTTCCTAAAACATATTTTGGACTGCATTTCTAACAAGATATAATTATTTAAATATTTCCCATTTTGCCAACAATATTGAAAAATTTAGTATATATACTACTCGCTAATTGAGGTGAATTTCGCATAAAACAATAACTACAGGCAACATCCTGAAGAAAGATTTTATATACTTTAAAACGTAATCAGTGTCTAGCAATACATTTGCGAGGTGACCTTTATGTCCAACACAAGAAATTTTGTTTTACGAGACGAAGAAGGCAATGAGCACGGCGTTTTCACAGGAAAACAGCCTCGACAGGCTGCCTTGAAAGCTGCAAATAGGGGCGATGGGACTAAATCCAATCCAGATGTCATCCGCCTCAGAGAACGCGGGACAAAGAAGGTGCACGTTTTCAAGGCATGGAAGGAAATGGTTGAAGCTCCTAAAAACAGGCCTGACTGGATGCCCGAGAAAATCAGCAAGCCCTTTGTCAAGAAAGAAAAAATAGAAAAAATAGAATAAATCTGACAAACATAATTTTTCTCACATGCCCTGAAATAGGGTTCTTTCTTTTTCTTTAATATTCAGAAAAGGAATTAGCCTGGACTGGTCTTTAATTTTTAATACTATCCGGGCTGGCTTATTTCCAATGTTTTTTCAAAATTAATTTTTTATTCTTATTTTTTTACATGTGACTTATAGTTTTCACCAGAATCTTTAACGATAAGTTTAAAAATAGATTTTCTGATTCCTACATCATGGAACTGAAGAGAGAGAACGTGCTTATTGAAGCCCTGCCTTATATGCAGGAGTTCTATGACTCAATCATGGTTATAAAAGTGGGCGGAAATGCAATGGTTAGCGCCCAGATCATGGAAGATATTATAAAAGATATTGTGCTCCTGCGCTATGTGGGAATCAAACCTGTTATTGTACATGGGGGCGGGCCTGAGATTACGGAAAAAATGGCGCGGATGGGCAAGAAAGCTGAGTTTTGCCAGGGCTTACGTATTACAGATGACGAGACAATGGAAATTGCCAGGATGGTACTTGTCGGAAACATCAATACCAAAATTGTATCTCTTATTGGTGTTTGCGGGGGGAAAGGTATTGGACTTACCGGATACGATGGAAGAATGATCCTTGGTCATAAGCAGGCTGCAAAAAAAGTAGTAATTGATGGCATTGAGACTGAAGTTGATATAGGTTGGGTTGGGGAATGTGAAGTAATTAATCCTGATATTCTCCATATAGTACTTGAAAACGGTTACATTCCTGTGATTTCTCCTATTGCTGTGGATGCGAAAGGCAATGCCCTGAATATTAATGCCGATATAGTAGCAGGTGACATTGCTGCAGCTTTGCATGCTAAAAAGCTTATTCTGATGACTGATGTCTCAGGGCTGCTTAGAGATATAAATGATCCCAGTAGCCATATTTCCCGTGTAACTCTGGACGATATCGATCACCTTATCGATGAAGGCATTATACAGGGAGGCATGATCCCAAAACTCAAAGGCGCAGCAGTTGCAGTAAAAAACGGGGTTGAAAGAGCTCATATAATAAATGGAAGCGTTTCTCACTCCATGCTTCTTGAACTCTTTACTGATCGCGGAATCGGAACCATGGTTCATAAGTTCAAAAAGCCAGAAGATTAACTATAAACGACCCGGCAGCTTTATAACTACCTCTAGTTTCTGATTAATTTAGATAAAAGAGTTTAAGAGGTATTTATGAATCTACTTATCAGGCCTGTCAGGTTAAATGATGCTCAGGACATTAATGAGATGCGGAGGCAAAAAGAGGTTAGGGCACACACCCTTGCCCTCCCTACTGAAACCATTGAATTTACAGAAGGATTCCTGAGGAGTATGGGCGGTGACGACCATATACTGGTATCCGAATCAGAAGGAAAAGTTGTCGGAATGGTAGGGATACATCTTCTAAAGGGTATCAGGCAGAGACATTCAGCCTTCCTTGGGATTATGGTAAGGACTGAATATCAAAGTCAGGGTATTGGGAAAACCTTGATGGGAAACATTCTCAACCTTGCAGATAACTGGCTTATGCTAATAAGAATCGAGCTTGATGTTACTGCAGACAATGAAAAAGCTATCAGCCTTTACCGGTCTTTTGGTTTTAAGATTGAGGGAACAAAAAAATACGCAATAATGAAGGATGGGAAGTACGCTGATCTTCTCATGATGGCCAGGTACAATATTCCCACTCAGTTCAAGTAAAAAAGTTTAGATAAAAAAGAATTTTTTACGGTTTTTAATCTAAAATGGGTGCTCCGTAGGTAAAGTCTTCAAGTTCCAGGACTTTTCTCCAGAGTTCTTTGCATTCACAGTCTGTTTTGCTGAGATCCTCCGGATTCTGAGTAAGTGAAAAAGTCCTGAGAGAGTCTGCGACGTCTGAACTGCAGATTTTACAATTGTGAGGGCCGCGTTTTGAGCCTGCGCCTACCGGATCGGACATAAGAGGAAGGTCTGGATGAGCGGCTTTTGCCCTTTGCAGGATTTCTACAATACTCCAGAGCCAGGGAGGACGATATTGTCCTTTTTCCCAGAGCGCTTCGACAAGGGTGCCTTTCTGGACATTGCAGAGGTTGATTGAGATTGTGTCAGAGTAAGGGGCCGCATCATCTATGGAACGGATAATGTCCTCAATGGCCTGGCGTTCTGAAAGAAAGAGAGGTTTTAGCATAAGGTAGGCTTTAACAGTTACTCCCTTTTTCCTTGATATTTCTGCGGCGCGGACAAAATCCCTGAAGGTAAAACCTTTATTAATAGAGTCACTGCGGATTCTGTCCGAGCTTGTTTCCAGCCCAACAGCCAGCTCAAAGGGCTTATTTTTCAGGATTTTGAGACACTCCTGCACATTCTCTTCAGTTACGAAGTTAGGGCGGGTTTCCGCAAGTACCTTGACTACTCTGGGATCATCTGCAAGAGTTTTGAGGATTGCATCTCTTGCCTCAGGAGGAACCTCATGCTCGTCAAGAAAACTGCCTGATGTGAAAATTTTTACCATAAACTCAGGGAATTTTTCAGCTTTCTTCATTGCTCTTGCAAGCTGGGCCTTGTAATCCTCCAGAGTTGGAGGTTCACTTGCGCAGTCATAGACATAACCGCACATAGTGCACCCTCCGGCTTTTCCCCATCTGCATCCTGCGCTCTTGAAGATTACAGTTAAAGTCTTTACCTGAGTTTCATTTACCAGGTCGACTCCTGTCCAGCTTGCTGCAGGTTCATTGGTAGGAGAAGGTCTAACTTTAATCCGCTGTCGGATTTCCATTACTGCTTTATTCAGTGTCATGGGCGTAAAAACTCGCTTTGTGGCTTGCTTCATATTGTAAAAAAGATTTGAAGCTGAGAGCCAGCTTCATTATTCATTCCTTACATTCTGTACTTTACTTTAATTCTATACTTTTTCTTTTACTCGTTCTTTATTATTCTATACTCTTTCTTATTATAGTCTAGAAACCTAATTCCATTTAAGTGGCCTGTGCTTCATTCAAATTCGATAGTTGCAGGCGGTTTTGGTGTGATATCATAAACCACCCTGGCTACTTTCGGGATTTCAGAGGTGATTCTGGATTCCAGTTTTTTGAGTACATCCCAGGGAAGCTCGAGCGCTTCTGCAGTCATTCCGTCTCTGGAACCTACAGCCCTTACAGCTATTATCCAGCCGTAAGCCCGGATATCTCCCTTTACGCCTGTTCCCTTGCCAATCACAGCGGCGAAAGTCTGCCAGGGGCAGAACCTGTCAAGAAGTTCCTCTTCAACTATAGAGTTTGCTTCCCGTGCAACCTCAAGTTTCTCCTCTGTAACTTCTCCAAGAATCCGCACAGCCAGGCCAGGTCCGGGGAAAGGCATCCTTTCACAGATTTCGTCAGGTAGCTTGAGAGCCCAGGCAACTTCCCTAACCTCATCTTTGTAAAGGTCCTCTATGGGCTCAACGATCTTCTTGAAGTCCATTACGCTGGGCAGTCCTCCAACATTGTGGTGGGATTTGATTCCACCTTCGGACTCGATTCTGTCAGGATAAATCGTTCCCTGGATAAGATAATCTGCTTCAAGTTTCCTTGCTTCTTCTTCAAAGACCCGGATGAAAGTCTCGCCTATAGCCTTCCTTTTCTCTTCAGGGTCAGTTCTGCCTTTCAGGGCTGCAAGGAACCTGTCCTTTGCATAGACAATATCCAGGTTCATGTGGGAAAAAATATGCTTTATCCTCTCGGTCTCCCCTTTTCTCATGAGCCCTGTGTCAATATAAATTGGTTGCAGCCTGCCTCCTATTGCCCTGTGAGCCAGTTCCGCACAAACAGAACTGTCCACGCCGCCTGAGAGCGCAATAATTGCTCTCCCGTCCTTTATTTCCTTGCCAATTTTCTCAACTGCTTTTGGAATGAATTTTTCGGGTTTTACCATTGAAATGCTCCTTAAATGATGCTGAACTGAAAATCCTTTGAAAAAATGATCGTGATCAGTAAAGACTATCAGAATTATCTGTATTTGATTATTTTAGTGTGATATATGAGTATGATATATGAGTATGATATATGATTTTGTGCATGGGAGTTTTGATATTTAAAGGTATCATAAAAGAAGTCTTCAGATAAATAAAACCATTTCACTTCTACGGATATGAAATCAAATTTTAAATGTATTTTCTTCATATGGAAGCTATAAACGGGAAACTAATTTTTTAATTTCCAGTTCTAATTTTGTTTTATATCTTACTGTCCAGTAACTTACTGGCTGGTAAGATAACTGCAAAAGGAGTTGAAATCTATTTCCTGAAGACTGTATGGAAAACTAAGCTTGATAAGAAAAGCAAGTATTCTACACAGGCAGAAATTTACATATACTCTTTCCAGAAAATTAAAAATTATAATTATATACAAAGCTTTTCCAAAAATATTTTTACTAAAATACAGGAGAGGAATTGGTGATAGGAATGGGTAGTGAGAACTATGAGCTTATCGATAAGCTTGAAAGCATTGCAAAGTCCCTGGAAAGCTTGGCAGAGTCACAGAAAAAAATAGCTGAAGCACTGGTGTGGATAGTAAAAGACAAGGAAGTTATATACTGAAGTGGGCGAAATTTTGGGAATAAGGAAAAATGTACCAGGAATGGAAAACTGCAGAAAACTGAAAACATAGCTGGTTGGTAGAAAGGATTATCTTAAGAGGAAGATAAGAAGTGCCTGGGTGTAGCCGCACTCCTTATCTCCCTATCTTTACCTCAGATCAAACATTAATAATGCTGACGCTAGAAACCAATAAACCACTTGCTTATTACCACTTTTCAATCCTTTTCCGACTTTTCCTAATTTGGGGATGTGATTTTCCTTTCTAAACGTTTTACTAATTTGGGGATGTGATCCTCCTTTCTAAACTTTTACCTAATTTGGGGATGTGATTTTCCTTTCTAAATCATTTTTTGAACTTTAACATCCTGATAGATCTCTTACATGCATCCAGAGCTTACAGCTAATACATCCGAATACTTTCACCCCGGACACCTGCAACTTAAATATGATGAGCTTAAAACATCACAACGTTATGATTTCATACATGACACATTTTATACTGATATCTAATTCCTCTCTACACGGGAATAACCTACCATAAAGGAATAGTTTCATAAAAATAGGAACAATTTTCATAAACGTAGAGAAAATCTGTTATAAAAATTAGAATGTTAAGGATACAGCTGTGTATGAGAGCATATCCATACCTTAATTTCCCTGGATCTTCTGGGGTTTATATTCTGGCATGACATTGATTCTACAGATCAGGGGGATTCGAAAGCGAGCACTGAGTATGATTTCTTGAAGGCAAGTAAACGTGAGCTTGAGCCAATGCCTTCCCTATCCGCCAGAATGTATTCAGCCCTGCACCAGTATTTTGGATACACTTCCTTTCGCCCGTTGCAAGAGGAAATTATAAGGGATGTTCTGAAGAGGAAAGATGTTTTTGTTCTCATGCCTACCGGCGGGGGTAAATCGATGTGCTACCAGCTGCCTGCCCTTCTCATGGAAGGAGTTACGGTTGTTGTATCTCCTCTGATCTCTCTGATGAAAGACCAGGTTGACGGGCTTGAAGCAAACGGAATTGCTGCAGCCTGCATGAACAGTACCCAGAGCGCCAGAGAAAACCGGGATGTAAAGATGGCTTTTCTCGAAAACCGGTTAAAAGTTCTTTACGTTGCTCCTGAAAGGCTTATGATGCCAGGAACCCTTGCCTTTTTAAAGAAAGGAAAGGTCAGCCTCTTTGCAATAGACGAAGCGCACTGCATTTCCGAGTGGGGGCATGATTTCCGGCCTGAGTACAGGAAATTGAAACTTTTGAGGGATTCCAAAACAGGCTTTCCTGATATCCCAATTATTGCGCTTACGGCAACAGCCACAGAAAGGGTTCGAGAAGACATCATATCACAACTCAATCTTCATCTTCCTCCGGAAAAAGGTCCTTACGTAGCCAGTTTTAACCGGAAAAACCTTTACTATGAAGTCAGGCCAAAGAAAGAGACCTTTTCCGAGATTACTGACTACCTGCGCAGACATAGAGGTGAAGCAGGAATAATCTACTGCCAGAGCCGAAATAGTGTCGAGGCCCTTACAAAAAAACTGAACCTTGCAGGTTTCAGGGCCCTTCCCTACCATGCAGGGCTTTCGGATACCGAGAGAAACCGAAACCAGGAGATGTTCATTAAAGATGACGTGGACATCATAGTAGCTACAATCGCTTTTGGGATGGGAATTGATAAGTCCAACGTACGTTTTGTAATACACTATGACCTTCCCAGAAATCTTGAAAGCTACTATCAGGAAACCGGAAGAGGAGGAAGGGATGGAAGCCCATGCGAATGTATTCTTTTCTTCAGCAGAGGGGACCGTTTCAAGATTGAGTACTTTATTTCACAGAAGACAAATGAAAAAGAGAAGGAAATTTCTCTGGTGCAGTTAAGGCAAATGGTAGCTTATTGCGAGGGAAATAAATGCAGGCGCCAGACTTTGATGGAGTACTTTGGTGAAGAGCTATCAGAACCCTGCGGGAACTGTGACTGCTGCCTTACTCCGAAAGATACCTTTGACGGAACTGAAGCTGCAAAAAAATTTATAACCTGCGTCCAGGAACTGAACCAGCGTTTTGGTACTAACTATGTTATTGATGTCCTCACAGGCTCAAAGAATAAAAAGATCCGGCACAACCGTCATGAAAGATTGAAAAGTCACGGCAATGGCACGGAGTTCACAAAAGAACAATGGAAATCATTAGCTTCCGAAATGATAAACACCGGTCTTCTGGATGTAAGCGGGACAAAGTATCCTTTATTGAAGCTTAACGCCATGAGCAGAAAAATACTGAAAGGACTGGAAAAAGTAGAACTTGTCTGCCCTGAAGGCTTTGTTCCTGAAGCTGAAGAAAGTTCCGTGCCTTCTACAGCGGTCGGTACAAAAGGCAAAAAAGCCGATGATCTAAGTTTCTCTGAGGAAAAGGCTTTTCCAGAAAAATTTTCAGTTGCTTCTGACATCCTGAAAGCTTCAGAGGCGAAAAAAACTGAAATGTCCGGAAAAGAGCCTGATCCTATCCTTTTTGAGCGGTTAAAAGCCCTGAGAAAGGAAATTTCTCTTAAGAGAAATCTTCCTCCTTACATTGTTTTCTCTGATACTTCCCTTAAGGAAATGGCTACAAGATTTCCACATAACCTTGAGGAGTTCCATTCCATTACAGGAGTTGGAGAGCATAAATTAAAAAAATACGGGGATATTTTTCTCAAAGAAATCGAAAACTACTGCAGAGATTATAGTTTGGTTCCCGCTGACAAACCTGCTGAAAAATCTGCTGAAAAACCTGAACAATTAGAGGTTGCCTGTAAAGACTCTGAACAAAAGGGAATACGCTCGAAAGAAATTGCTCAAAATGATGAAAATCCCAAAACTGAGGTTGAGATATTCGGGACTAAAATGCCCAATCCCGAGTCTGACAACATCAACAGCCTGGAAACCTGCAACTTACAGACAAAAAGGGCAAGGTATCTGGATACGAGCATTCAGGACTGGTCAGAGCAGAATTCTTCGGCAGGCGGCTTCAGGAAAATAGACGCAGCAGAGATCTCGCCTGAATTAGAGGTTGCAAGTGTCACCAGATCGGATATTTCTACCTCCAGTTCTTTTGAAACGGATTCTCTGCAAAGAACTTTCTCTCTTTTTACGAAAGGGCTTGGAATCGATGAAATTGCTGATATCCAGGGTACGAGTACTAGAGACATTTTCAGGCAACTTGAACAGCTCACTCTTTCTGGAAACGTCAAGGTTATTGGAGGACTTTTACCTCCCAAAAGACAAAAACAGATAAATTCTACCCTGAAAAGCTTAGAAGTTGAGCTGGATTCCCTACTTCGGACAAGGTTGGGTGAGAACTGTCCGGAAGAAGAAATGAAATTTGTCAGGGCCCTCCTTCTGTCCAGAATCTGCTTTTCCCAGTCTGAAGACAGCAAGTAAAAACCTTTTCTGCAAATTTCGCTGTTTTTCTTCGATTTTTATTCTCACTGCTTTTTTGTTTTCACTTATGTTTTCTTATTGAGCTGATCCCAAAACTCAAAATGATTTTTC
The DNA here is from genome assembly GCF_001729375.1 of Methanosarcina sp. A14. NCBI lineage: Archaea > Methanobacteriati > Methanobacteriota > Methanomicrobia > Methanosarcinales > Methanosarcinaceae > Methanosarcina > Methanosarcina sp. A14. Next base: position 15,618 of record NZ_LZPK01000346.1, read on the forward strand.
TGAATCCCAGATCTACAATAAGTAATAGATTTTCTGATCACGAAAATAATTTTTAAATTTTACTAATTTGAGGATAAAATTAGTTTTGGGATGGACTAGTTTTTAGTCTGAGTTTCTGAAATGGGGTCATTCAACGTTTTTCCCATTTTTTCAGGTTCATAATCTCAGACAGCGTCCCGCCTCTTTTGATTTCATCAAAGAGTCTTTTTTCTGTTTTATAAACTTCTTTTGCTCTTCTTGCCAGCTCGTATGCCCTCTCTGATGGAATTACCACAACACCACTTTCATCGCCCACTATATAATCTCCTGGCTTCACGGTCTGGCCACCACAGGTAATTTCAGCATTGATTTCTCCAAAACCTTTAGGATCTCCGGCGTTAGGTACTGTATTGCTTGTATAAATCGGAAGTCCCAATGTTTCGACTTCGTCAATATCCCTGACAGCACCTTCTATTACCAAGCCTGCAATTCCCTTGTTCAAGGCGCTCCAGGTCGCAAGCCCTCCCCAGCAGGCAACATCTTTATTTTCGTTGTAAATAACGATTACGTCCCCTTCTTTTGCAATGTCAATTGCTTCCACGGGTTTTGCCCAGTCTCCGGGAAAAGTCTGCACGGTAACTGCGGTTCCTACCATTTTTCCTCTTACCAGAGGATGAATGCCTTTCATTGCACCTTTCCGGTGCATGGCATCAGAAATATTTGAAGTGGAGACTTCCGTAAGAATTTCTCTGATTTCCTGGTCTACGGTGCTGACACTGCAGATTTCTACAGCGTCTGGGGAGTCAACACTCTGCCGAATTTTTCTTGCAGCTTCGGTTACGTTGTCAGAATGGGTGATATTCCCTCCGACAATTACAACCTTTGCTCCGGCCTTGACAGCTTGCACTGCACTATTTGCATCAAGCCCTCCAGCGACTGCAAGCTGTACGTTGACTCTCTGTGAAATTTCCCTGAGAAGTGCTATGGGGTTTCTTCCCATCATCTGCTGGTCTATGCCTATGTGTACATTAACATAGTCCACGCCCAGAGCCTCAAGTTCAATGACTCTTTTTACAGGATCCGGAGCCGAAATGAGGTCTGCCATTAACCTGACGCCGTATTTGTGGGATGAACGGAGTGCGTCAAGTAATGTAGAATCATCTGCACTCCCTAGCACAATAACGACATCAGCCCCGGCTTTTGCTGCCATCTCAACTTCTATAGCGCCTGTATCTACAGTTTTCATGTCTGCCAGAATCGTCCGGTCTGGAAAAGCTTTCCTCATGGTGCGGATTGCGTCCATCCCCTCACTTTTGATTAGAGGGGTTCCAATTTCAATCCAGTCCGCACCTCCTGCTATTGCCTCTTTTGCAATCTCTACCGCACGATCCAATTCCAGAAGATCAAGTGCAACCTGAATTATGGGAACTATAGTATCACCTCAAGCGGGAAATAGGAAAAGCTGAAATTTTCAAATATTTTTATATCAGCTGTCCTGTGTGTTTTCATTTCTGTTTTACTCCGGATTTATTCTTTCGGACTTCCGGGTTTTATATCGGTTCTTTTAATTTAATTCTCTTAAATGTATCCTTTTATTTTTACTCTAATGATCTAATTTTATATGTGAGTTTTTCATTACCTATATTTCTTTTTATTTACGACTTATTTTGTGTTCGTGATGTTGTTTTGTATTTGACATTCATTGATAAAGAATAAATATTAGCCAGTTATAAAAAATAAATATTAGCTAATTGTTGCAGAAATTTGATTAATGCTATAATATTTACTGGGGGAGGACAATGGAAAAGAACCTTGGAATATCCGAAAAGAATGCTTCTGGAAATTATATTACGGATGAGGAACGCAAGCAGTTGCTTTCGGCTCTGCATTCTCGCCTTTTCTGGGTAGGTCAGCGTATCCCGGATCATGTTGAGGTTGAGGGAGAAACTTATCCTCTACACAACTATGTATGGGAACTGGTTCAAAAAGAAGAACTCAGTGAATCTGAGAAATCCAGGATAGATAAATGCATTGAAATGCTTTCAGCAAAAGAAATGAAAGATGAAAAAGAACTTGAAGAGGAGTCCCTTACTTCGGAAGAATCAAGAAATCTCTATCATGAGACTGCAGGCTTATTGCGTGCAATCACAAATTTGAAGGAGATAGAGAGCGGAATCTTCAAGCAAAATACGAAACGCTTTCAGGAACAGTTCGCTAATCAGAGGGTTAGAGACGCAAAGCTCTGGCTTGAATTCATTAATAAAGTGTCGAAGTAACGTGTTAGCACTGAAAGTAACGTGTTAGCACTGAGATACAAGACAGGATTTAATTTCCTTCAATACTCTTAGAAATTTATGGAGCAAAGGTTATATCTCTGGGAACCACTTTATGAAAACAGGATGTCATTTAAGAACAGAAACGTCATCTCTATGAAGGACTTTTCGCGGAAAGAAATCGATCACGTTCTGGATACGGCAGAAAAGCTTGAGCCTGTAGCCAGAGGCGAAGAAAGGTCCCGGTTGCTGGATGGAAAAATAATAGCTCTTCTTTTTTTTGAACCAAGCACAAGGACAAGGCTGTCTTTTGAATCTGCCACGCAGAGACTTGGAGGGCAGGTTCTCAACCTGGGTTCTGTGGAAGCAAGTTCGGTAATGAAAGGAGAAAATCTTGCCGATACTATTCGCGTAATCAGCAAATATGCAGATCTTATAGTGTTGCGTCATCCTCTTGACGGGTCAGCACGAATGGCTGCGGAATTTGCAGGTGTTCCTATAATCAATGGTGGAGACGGCTCTTTACACCACCCTACACAAACTTTCCTTGACCTCTATACCATTCGCAGGGAAAGCCATCTAGAAGGTCTGAAGATCGCTATGGCAGGAGACCTGAAGTATGGAAGAACAGTTCATTCCCTATGTCATGCCCTATCTCTTTACGGAGCTGAAATAACTTTAGTCTCGCCTCCTGAACTCAGGATGCCCCAGGAAATTATCAGGGATCTTCAAAAGAATAATATTCGAATTAGAGAAAACGATTCTCTTGAGGAAATAATTGACGATGTTGAGGTCCTTTATATGACAAGGGTTCAAAGAGAACGTTTTCCTGATCCTGAAGAGTATGAGAAGGTCAAAAACAGGTTGAAGGTTACAGGTGACCTGTTGAAAAACGCAGACTCTAGCCTTAAGATTCTTCATCCTCTCCCACGGGTCAACGAAATCTCTCCTGAAGTAGATTCAACACCGTATGCATGTTATTTCAAGCAGGCTTTTTATGGGGTCCCTACACGAATGGCACTTCTCGCTCTTGCCACGGGAGTGATTGAATGAAGGAAAAAAGAGACCTGAAGATTCAGGCAATTGAAAATGGAACAGTGATCGACCATATAAAGGCTGGGCAGGCCTTGAATGTTCTGCGTATACTTGGAATTTCCAGTGCTTTTCGAGCTACTATCAGCTTCGTTATGAATGCACCCGGTGCAGCAGGCATAAAAGACGTTGTGAAGATTGAAGGTAAGGAACTCAGCGTCGAAGAGCTTAACAGGATTGCTCTTATATCTCCGAAGGCCACTATCAATATTATTAGGGATTTTGAAGTAGTTCAGAAAAATAAGGTTGTACTTCCTTCTTATGTTGAAGGTGTTGTACGCTGTATCAATCCAAACTGTATTTCTAATAGCAGTGAACCTATAAAATCCAAATTTTCCGTGGTCCAGTCCGAAGAAGACGGGGTAACTCTACGCTGTCTTTACTGCGAGCATGTAATTTCAGAAAATATAGCCGAAAATTTGCTGTAAATGAAAATCTGCTGTAAATATGTGACTTTCTGTGAGCTAAAAATCAATTTTTGTTTTTATCTTGAGGTTCTCTTACAGGACTGAAGTGATCGAGAATTAATTCACAAGATATTATTTCAGTGTAGTTCGAATATTATCCATTCGAATATAATTTTGCAGTTTTAACTGCTAGTATCTTCAGGGGAAATTGCTCATGATAAAAAGAGATAATGATACGGAAGAGGCAGATGAAGAATATATTGGGTATGAAGAGCGGAATAAGCTACTCTGGAGTCTCAGGAGTGATTTTGCCTGGGCAGGAAAGAAAATCCCTAAAAGCGTGGAGATTGATGAGCGCGAGTACAAGCTCAGGGACATGATCCGAGAGCTGAGCGAGAAAGAATCACTGGATACAGATAAAGCTGCCGAAATCAGAGCTCTTATCCCAAAATTGAATGAAAAATCAAAAGTAGACGAAGAACTGCTAGAGACCGAAGAGCTTACAAAAGTAGAGGCTGAAGCCCTCTATGAAGAAGCAACTGGGCTTCTGCGTGCTTCAATGGAATTAAAAGACAAACTTGAGGGGAAAGGTGGGGAAAAAAGCGTCGATGAGTTTAAGCGTATGCTCAATACCCAGAAAATAGCGGACGAAAAGCGCTTTCAGAATCTTATTAAAAGTTTAAAGTAATGAGTTTGTTTGTGATTTCTTCAGTGATTCCGGCTTCAGGGAATTTCACTTTCAGAATAGTCTTTTGATTTTCAGAATAGTCTTTTGATTTTCAGAATAGTCTTTTGATTTCTTTTTTAGTTTCAATTTTCTACTCATTCTTATTTTTGAAGGTAGACATAATTTCTTCCGGTTCGTCGGTATAGAATTCCAAATTTAAGTTTGAGCGTGTAGTAAGTTTAAGGATCTGTTGATAGGGCACTGTGAGTTCGAAGATATAAAAATAAATAACAAGAACTATGCAATTATCCAGAAATCTACCATAACTGAGCTTAGTTTTATGAAAGCTGGAGCTGCTTCCATCTGCAAATCTCTAGTTATACTTTCTATGGTATGAGGTAGTTGAATTGCAAGGACAACAAGGAGAAACAAACGTAGTGGCCAACGTAAAGAATTACCTTTGTTCTTAGATACTGAAGTCTACACGATATCCTCTTTCTTTAATACGAGAGACCTGAATATATGCCTGCAAATGATTATTTTTTCAGGAATTAACAGTACAGTAGTACGATTATAAAGAATAAAAGCCAAAAAAGCCAGATAAAGGATTAAGGAAGAAAAAAAATCGAAAAAAGAGCCTACTGGACTGCATAATCCCAAAATTAAACTGATTACTAACGCTGTAACGATGATTTATACAATTCCATAGCCTATATACAAGTCCCGCCCTTTCAGAACCTTACTTTCTTGCAGACTTGCAGTAGAGAGTGCCAGCCAGCTTCTGCTTTCCGGTTTGAAACCAGAAAAGTAGTTTTCTTGCTTTTCTTTTCTAAGAGAATTTTCATCGGGCACCAGCTCATCAGCTTTCTGAATTATTTCACAAAAATCATTTAATGTCCTTACAAATGCCTTTCAATAGATGATTTAATCTCTGCAGCCGAGTTTTCATCCGTGATCAATGAATAGTAAGAATCCCATTCGTACCATTTTTTGTGTTTGGTCTTGATATATAGCTGCATATTCAAATTCTCTAATTGGGTTTTTTGCTTTCTCGCTGCAAATAGAATGAGGGGAAGCAGTGAGACCAATAGCAGAGGTATTTTCCATTCCCCTTTTACTACAGCCATATAGACCACAAATCCGCAGAAAGCAATTTCTCCAATTCTCAGGAGAAGGGACATTTCCTTTGAACGCTTTTCAAGCCTGTATGATGTTATTCTTTCAATTTCTTCATAAGGAATGTCAAGCTTCTTTAATCTAAAGGCCTGGAGGTGTATTCCTGATCCATCTACCAGAACTGCCGCCTCGAAGGTTTTGAGAACTAATAAGTAACAAGGAATGTTAAGCAAGAGGAGACCGACCAAGAAGAGAGAAATATCTTCTACATGAGTCATAAGCAAGTTGAAGCATATTACAAAAAGCAAAATAAATAGAAATGTATTTGCAGAGAAGATCACGTTTGTGGTTTGGAATTCCAAGATGTTTACTGTTTTCCCAGGAATTGTGGCTGTGTTCGCAAAGTCGTAGAATCGTTTTGTCTGCTGTGTTGTTTTCTTGCAGGCTGGGCACCAGCCCATCAACTTCCGGACAGTTTCAGAAAAAGCCATTTTGTAAACTCTCACAGATGCCTTTCAATAGATGATTTTATCTCTGTAGCCGAGGCTTCATCCGTGATCATGGAATTGTAAGAGGCCCAGGTCCACTTATGCCACTTTTTGTGTCTGGTTTTTATATGAAGCCGTGTATTTCCATTCCAAAATCGGGTTTTTTGCTTCCATTCCGTGATAAATACAAAGGGAAACAGGGAAACGAATAGTAGAAATATATTCCATTCTCCTTTTACTACAGCCATGTAGCTCAAGAATCCGCAAGTGGCAAATCCTAAAATAATCAGAGGAATGTATATTTTCTTTGATTTTTTATTAATCCTGGTAACTGTTACACTTTTTATATTATTATAAAGTATTAGCTTTTTAAATATGAAAGCCTGCAAGTGGACCCCCACTTCGTCTACCAGAACTGCCGAGTCGTAGGTCTTGAGAGCTAACAAATAACAAGAACAGCTGAGCAGGAAAAGAACTGCCAGAAAGAGGGGCATGCCCCACAGATATTTCAGTAATAGGAGCAGGTTGAAACTTGTCATAAGAAATATCATTATTAGAGATATGTTTGCAGGAAAAACTACATTTGAAGTTCGGGGTTCCGGGAGATTTCCTGTTTTTCTGGAAGCTGGTATCAAATTTTCAGAGATAAATGGGGATTCTATTTTCGGTACCATATTCTTGCAAACCGGGCACCATCCCATCAGCTTATTTATATATCTGGACTCCCGGCTCATAGTTCTTCCCCCTTTTCTCCAAGGACATACAACTTTTGCTGTCCCTTTTTTCTTTTCATATACATTTTCATATGGTTTTTCCTCTCCCAGTAAATTAGCTGGAAATAGAAGCTCCACATAAGAACAAGAGTTCCTGATACGAAAGAGTCCAGTGCCTGATCATTAAGAAGATGAGCTGCATGAGACGAGATATAGGGCAAGAAAGCCATGAGCAAAGTGAAACCCAAAAATAGGAATAAGAGCACACAGGCAAATGTTTTTCTAAAGGAAGGAGAAATGACAGGATTTCTTTTCACGGCATCGTATTGATGCATCTGTTTTTTCCAGCCGAGCAAATAGATCGGTAAAGAAAGTGAAAGGCCAAGAAGGAAAGTCTCTGTATTTATACCTTTTAGAAATAGGTTTGTATAAACAGGAGTAAAGAAAATCGGTAGCAGTAGGAGTTGGGTATCAAGCCTGGAATGCTGGCTTGGAACTGTCGGACTTGCTTTTTTCCTTCCTGATAGATCGTTTACTTCAAAATTAGCAGAACTAATTCGGGTTTCAGCTTCAAGTGCTTTTGCATTAGGGCACCAACCCATCAGCTTTTTGATCTGATCAAAAACAAAAGTCTTATTGGACATTTATTTACTCTCCCGAATTATGTATGACTTTTTCCACTTTCCATAACTTTTGTCGAAATAAATTGTTTTGTGGTTCATTTTCTGCCAATATATTAGCTGGAAATAGCTAAGCCACATTACGACTAGGAAACCACTCATAAATGAAATTATTACTTGCATAGAATGGTTCCTTTCCACATCTCCAGAAAAAATCCAATAAAAAAGAAATGCATAAAAAATTAGATTCATTATTTGAGATACTTTTTTCATGAAGGAGTTATCACAAATGTGTTTCTGTGCGAGAGTGTCGTATCTGCGCATCTGCTTCTTCCAGTCAAAGACAATAACTGCTACAGAAATGAAAAATCCTGCAAGTAAAAAGGCTAGATTTAGACCCAGGTGATTAATCGCCAGGAGATATGCAAGTGTAAATAAAATGTTAATCAGGATAGTGTAAGCACTCGTTTTCCGAAGCCATCCGGGATTTTTTTGATCCACATTATCTCCTTTTTCTCTATCCGGGATACCAGATTCAAAAATTTCAAAGTTAATGTGCTGTCTGGTTTCAGATGTTCTGGCATTAGGACACCAGCCCATCAGTTTCCTTATACTTTTTGTGAATACATTCATTGTCATCTTTCCCTCCACTTTACTTGGATTTAATCAGGCCTGTTCCACCAATTCTTTCAATTTTCCAAATAATTCATCTGCTATCTTTGTTGGGTCTTCTGAACTCTTGAGTTTGAGCTGCATCTCTTCTGCAAAGTCCCAAAGGAGTTCAATACATTCCCTGTACCTCTCACAAGACCCACATTCACCTTCGTGTTCATACCAGACTTGCATTCCGTGTTTTGCCGAAACAAAGATTATTGCATTGGCTTTGAAAGGTATCGATTTCCCGAAGAGTATCCCTTTCTTTGAGTCAAGTTTTTCAACTTCGATCCTGTTTGCACTGGCCATTTCAAGCAGGGTTTCCTCAATGCGTTTATCCATACTGAGAAGGGCTCGCGAGACTGCCTGCCTGGAGACCCCAAAACGCTTTGCGATATTGATATTCGGGAGCCCGTTTCGGCGCAGAACCCAGAATTCAAACTGTTTTTCACCTGCCGGTATGAACATATGTAAACATCTGAACGTTGACTATATATAACTTTCTTTCTCAGTAACTTTTTTGAGTATCTTTAATGAAAATTTTTGCCAGATGGGGAAATCCTGAAGTTTTGTTAAGAATAGTTTGAAGATCTGGCCATAAGACATATATGGGATAATGTTAAAATTTAGTTACAAATATAACTATATATTGAATAGTATAAAAGTCAAATTAGATTATAGGGTCATATAAATTAGAAGCTGAGGATTTATGGAGGTATTGATATGCTAAAGAGAATTGTTCATAAAAAAATTTAGAAATCCTGCTTCTTTCGGAAGATTCCCGAAAACTGGCGCAGACTCTCTCCAATGTTAAACTCTATAAAAATCCTACAGGTTCTGGAAATTAAAGATTGTCAGCAGGTGAGATTGTAGAAAAGCCCGGTTTGGGGTTAAGTACTCTCAAATACAATCTTGATTCTTTGTTGGATGCAGATATGATATGAGTTTCTGAGGTAAAATGGAGTCAGAGGGGCAGAAAAATAAAGATCGATGAACCTATTGAAAAAATAATGATCTCGTCCCTGGATGCAGGAATGGCTGCAAGAAGGAAATCCTTAGCATCTTTCGTAAAAATTGTCAAGAAAACTTTTTCATAGACAGAGACAAATGTTTTTTAGAAAAGTTTGAAAACTGATATTATCTTCTCAAACCGCAGAAGTGACAAAATGCGGCGTTTTCCAATCTGTTCAAAATATGTAGGGATGATGATATCTGAGTTTTTAGAACTGATTCACTTTATATTGCTAGTAAATGGAATAAAAGAAAAGAACTAAGTTTAAAGAGGGATGAATGTTGACTAGAATATCAAGTTCTCTCGTTATCGGGATATTTGTAGTAGTTATTGTAGGATCCATACTTTTTTATTCCTATTCTGTAGGTCAGCTCCTCTGGGGTATTATAGCTGCGGGAATGATTATTCTGATTGCAGGTATACTATTTTTTTTGCCGCTTATTACAGATCCTTTGAACTCATCCGGTTACAGGGGAAATGAGAAATCCGAATCTTTTGGCGTTGAATCTACATGTCTAGGCGATTCCATAGTTTATGAAAGACCATTTTTCTTCATCGGCGTGCCTTTCATTATAATTGCTCTCGGAGGTATATTTTCTAAACACGAGAGTATATTTTCCATAGCATATGAGAATGGAACAACATTAGTTCTGTATCCTGGAGTCTGTTTTGTTTCAAAAGACGACAAAATTAGCATTAGGGGTAAATGGCACAGGGGAAAAAAGCTCGGAATACATGGAAATGTCGTTGTTGCAGACAGGATTGAAAATTTGAGTTCTGGGCTTGTCTTCAGTCGTGAATGACTTACACGGCAATTGTTCTATCAGGATTCTAGTGTTTCGATTCCAAAGTAAATTCATAAAACTTGACTTTTTAATAGATCCGTAAATCACGAATTTATATAGAAAACAAGGAATTAATAGTGGAATCGAAGCACTAATGTCATGGTAATTTAATTATTGAGCATAATCTTTGATAGCTTTTTATTAACATATGGCGATTCAGAGTTAACATGTGACCAATAACTAAATTTTCAAGACACTAGTCTATTATAATTCATGGTTTTTCATTTAGTTTTGAGTTTTTTGTCCAAGCTTGTAATTTTCCTTAGAATAGTTTTAATGGAATATTGCTTGCAAGCAAGTATCCCTATTGTTGTGGGATGATATTTTGAGATTTCAGGGCTATATACTTACAAGCAAGCAGTATCCTATTTCCTATATAATAGTATATATAACTTTCCAGTGTACTGTTGATATTAATCTCCCAAAAAGTAAACCTGCCTGGATTAAGTTAAAAAAGATTAGAAAAAAGAAAGTAAATAGCTCTTTTCTAAGTTAAAAGAGAGTAGTCCTGATAAAGAAACTCAGGACCCAACTAGTTGTTCAAAATTTCTTTTAAATTACTGATTAAAGATGTTCTTATAAACCAAGCACATCGTCCATGGAATAAATTCCTGGTTTTTGCTTGCAGACCCATTCGGCTGCACGGACTGCACCTTTGGCAAAGATCTGGCGGGAGTGAGCCATGTGCTTGATCTCAATTCTTTCAGAATTTCCTGCAAAAAGGACAATATGGTCGCCTGTGATATCTCCAGCGCGGACTCCATGAATTCCAATTTCTTTTCCGCGTGGGGCAATACCTTCCCTACCATAGACATATTCCTTTCCACCGACAGCCTCACTAATAATGTCGGCTGCCCTAAGGGCGGTTCCGCTTGGGGCATCTTTTTTCTGATTATGGTGAGCTTCAATAATCTCGATATCATAATCTGCAAGATATTTTGCAGCTTCCCTGATAATCTTGAAAAAGACGTTAACGCCTACTGAGTAGTTAGGGGAAATGACGGCACTGACCTGACCTTCCTGAATGGCTTCGTCAATCACTGCTCGCTGCTCAGGAGTCAGCCCTGTGGTTCCGATTATTAGATTTACCCCGGCTCTGGCTGCTATTGGAGCGTTAACTACGGTTGCGCCTGCTGCAGTGAAGTCAATAAGGACATCAGCCTTGCTTTCTTTCAGGACAGTTTCAAGGTCTTTTACGTCCGAGATCCGGACTCCAAGGTTCCCTACGTGAGCAAATTCTCCTGCGTCCCTTCCGAAATAGTTGATATCAAAAGCAGCAACAAGCTGCATATCCGCAGAGTTGATAACATTCTCCACAATTAAAGAGCCCATCCTGCCGCAGGCTCCGAGTACTGCTACGTTAATCATTCTATAACCCCCAATTTCCTGAGTTCATCTGCAACCTTCTGAGTATTTGTCTCACTAAGGGGAGCGAGTGGAAGCCTCAGGTTCCCGCTTGCCAAGCCTGCAAGTTCTGCAGCTTTTTTAACCGGGATCGGGTTCGTTTCCAGAAAAAGGGAGCGAATCAGAGGGGCAATTTCAAAATGAATCTTCCTTGCAGTTTCGTAGTCTCCGGCAAGGGCTGCATTTACCATTCTGGACATTCTGTCAGGCACTATATTTGCGGCGACAGAAATGACTCCCCGGCCTCCTACAGAAAGAATAGGAAGAGTCAAATTATCCTCACCTGAAATAACCACGAAGTCTTCATCTATGGTATTTTCCAGAATCTGGGAAACTTTACCGATATTCCCACTGGCTTCTTTAATTCCCACGATATTTTCAACTTTTGCAAGTTCGACAATGACTTCTAGTGGCATATCCTGTCCTGTACGGGAAGGGATATTATACATAACCATAGGAACATCGACTGCTTCTGCAATTTTCTTAAAATGCGCAAGCAGACCTGCAGGATTTGGCTTGTTATAATAGGGAGAAATCAGAAGTACGCCATCGACACCCGCATCTGCAGCGTGTTTTGTAAACTGGAGAGCTTCTCCTGTATTATTTGAACCTGTTCCTGCAATTACAGGAACCTTTGAACATTCCACTGCAATATCTATGACTTCTTCATGCTCACTTGCGGAAAGAGTCGCGGATTCTCCAGTAGTACCACAAGGCACAATCCCTGAAACTCCTCCCTTTTCAACAAATTCAATATTCCTTTGTAAGCCTTCCCTGTCAATCCTGTCATCCTTCGTAAAAGGAGTTATCAGGGCAGGCATTGTTCCTTCAAACATTTTAGATATCCCCACCTGTGTCCAGAAGTAACTCTTCTGCTCAGTATACTTTCATGCGTGCAACTTTTCTTGTAACGTAACCTGCAACCCTGTTCCTTATAACTTTGCTTTCAATTGTCGTATACTTTGTCACAAGAGCCTTGTTAGTTTCAAAGTCTTTTGTAAAGACATCCCTGTGGTTCTCAAGCAGTTGGAATGCTATTCTTTTTATGTTTGTCTGTCTTATATTTCCCATCGTATCTCCTCTTAGTTTTTGCTGCTTTTAGTCCAGTTATTCAATTCTACTTCTAGTTTATCTCACATGTTTTCCTGTGAATTATGGTTAACGTGAAGCCCGAGGTAGAAAATAGTTGTTTGATATCTATTTTTCGTCTCTGGAATTGATAGGTTTAGCGAAAACTGGATACAATAATTTGATTGATAATGATTTTGTCGACTAATAAGGTCACTTGAGATTTATAAATTTTGGGGTCGACACTCTGGTCAAACCTGTGAGGCCTATCATTCCTTTTCTCAATTAATTGGTATGTAATTAGATGCTGACAATTCTCCTTTAAATATATACTTTTTGCAGCATCAATGCAGCAGCTATAGTTAGATTCTGGGTACAGTCTTGTTATGTGACATTGGATATATCCTACATTAAATATGTTCTGTGCCTTTATGTGGTATTTGGATATATCCTAGCACTTAAATATCCTGTACATTTATGTATTATCTCTTATCTCCTCTTTACATAGTCTGTTTTACCAAGAAAACGGTCAAGAGTTCCTGCGTTAGTAAAAACACGTTCTCTTATCCCTTTACGATTAATAAAGAGTCCTATTAATACGAAAAGCAGTCCAAGATCCGGTTTTGCTTCGACAGCAATTGCTCCTATCAAAACCACGGAAGAAGCTGCAAGTCCCTTCATGGCTCCTTTTCTGTAAGAACGGTAACCTGTTCTTTTAAAAATCCGGATATCCCGAAGAGTCAGGAAAAGAACTACAAAATAAGCAAACATTGCAATTTCTAGATACATTCTTTTCTCCATCTTCTGTTTTTAATTTTGCCTCCCTACTCCTTTACCGGGTTGAAAATATAAGTCTGATTTCTTTTTGGTCTTTTATCCCGGTTAGATTTTATATCTGATTATTTTTCAGTAAGCAGGCGAAGATTGATCAGCATACCAGTGTAAGCAAATAGATATACAAATTAAGTTTGTTACATAATATAAAACCAGCAGGTTTTGGATCTGCTGGTAATTTTGAGTTGTAAAGATAACTAGGAGAATATAATTTATTAGGTATTATTTAGACTTATTTTATCACTAGACTTTACAGCATATTCAGATTGAGTAGTCCGCTTAGGAATAAAAGTCCGAGAAAAAGCGGTTGATGAATGAAGTATATGAGCAGAGAATGTTGCCCTGTTCTTGAAAACAGCCTGATAAGGGGATTTTTTTCAGTATAGGGAAGCTCAAACTGCCTTTTTCCGCCTGAGTACAGAAAATTACCCAGGAAAACTCCTGCTAGCAATACTCCAAACCAGGGAAATACAGGAAAGTAGTCAAGGGTACTAAAATTTTCAGGTGTAAAGCCTAGCCAGAGCAGGCTGGAAAAACCAAAAGTTATATTCTTGATGTGAAGCCCTATAAGGCCGAAAAACAGGCTAAAAAAGAGATTTTCTTTCCCATATCTCAGGAAAGGATAGACGAGTATTGCCGAAACCCCAAAAAAATGCAGGATTCCAAAGACAATATATTCTTCAGGTAAAAAGATCCAGGTTATACCTGTGAGCAAAAGCCCCATTAGGTAGAGTTTTATTCCTCTTTTCAGGTACTTGGAAAAATTTTCTGATATATTTCCGGCAGACTCTTTGTTAAGAGCTCTTGAATGGCTTATAGAAAGGGCAACTCCTGAGATCAGTATAAAAAGTAAAGCTGAGAATCTGCCTGCATATAAGATAAAGCCGGATCTGATCTGAACATCCACAAGCTTGAAAAAGTCCAGGTCATAAAGATAATGATAAAAGAGCATCAAGAGAACAGCAAGTCCTCGCAGACAATCAATCTCCCAGAAGCGGTCTGCATATATGGCCATAAATATTTCTCCGGAGCGCATCAAATTCTATTCATAAAGAATGGCTGTCTTCTTTTATAAATATATATTTATAATTTCTGGTTCTTTCAGGAGAAGGCGGAAGGTTTCTTACTCTTTAGTCTCTTACTCTTTAGTCTCTTACTCTTTTTATGTAGTGGCAATAAAAGCTCGATCCCGTAAGAAATTCCGATCAGCATGTCTGCTCTGCCAGATGACTTCTCTTACAACAGGAAAAAGGTAATCCATATAAGCAAATGGCTGCTTAAATAGTAAGGGCTGAGGGTCTAACTCATTTCTATTAAGAATTAAGATTGCTTCTATTAGATTGCTTCTATTAAGATTGCTTCTATTAAGATCGAATATGTCAACTTTCATGGACTTCTTCAAACCAACTTTTACAGTGCCTTACATTAATCCAACTATGGACCCTGCATGTGGGATTATCCCAAACAAGAACACATTTATTGAACCATGAATCATTACTACAAGGGGAAGACTTCGGGTTCTATAAAATAGGTATCCTAAAAAACCTCCTAAAAAGAAGGTATATACCATTTCGTAAGGAGTGCCGTAAGTAGAATGCATTATCCCAAAAAGGAGGCTTGAAAGAAAAATTCCCCAGGCTGGTCCCAGGAATTCTTCCAGTCTTGTCTGGAGAATTGACCTGAAGATAAGTTCTTCTATAAGCCCTACAATAAAAACCATTATAATAATGAGTATCAGCAGGTTTGTCAATGAGAGATCTGGTATAAGTTCTCTGGCTCCTATCATTATATATTCTACCTGTCCAAAAGCCAGACCTGCAAGGATAGATAGAGGAAAGTAGATCCAAATCTTCCTTAGAGTATCTTTTTTTCTCTCATATATCACCTTCTGATGCACAGTAGCAAGAGTTATAGGAAGTGCCATGGGTGCATAGATAAATATGAATGAATAAAGATTTCTCTCAAAAAAAACTGGCATTGAAAAATTCACCAATCTGAAAATTGTCAGAAGCAAGAGAGCCTGGTAGAGTTTCCGTATCTCAGTCTTTTTTAGAACTGCTATTGAATATGAAAGCGAGAGCAGAAGTATGGTATAAGCTATTGAAGCTTCTCTTAATCTTCCTCCGAAAATCAACAATTCGATAAGAGTAATTGCAGCTACAGGGATTCCTGCATAAATTATCTTTTTCAAAAATCGGTTTTTTTCTTCAGTTTGCATTTTAAGCATTTTCCCGAGCTCCGGCAGAGAGGCTTTTCCCGCTTCCAGCTCTGAAGATATAAAATCCGAGATTGCCATCTTCAAGCCTCCTCAGTAACATTAATCCAGAGATGGAGGTTCCGGTAAGGTGTGGTTTTCTCAGATTCATTAAAGAGCAGAAACTCTAGTTTCATATTCTTTCCTTCAAGAGGTGGCGTAAAAGTAACTGGTTTTTCCCAGGACATATTATGCTCAAGGCTTATCTGTTTCTTACTTTCCAAGAGCAACCTGTTTTCGAGCCTTACATCTATTGTATAATCCATTGGCCTGTACTCATGATTTATGACCCCTACAATGACGGTTCCTTTTTCTCCCGGTACAAACTCCGTAGGATAGTCTCCGATCGTACTGTTGTTTCCAAGAATATAAAATTCGGTAAAGTGCTCTCCCTCTTTAGAGTTTCCTATAATGTAGACAAGGCTCCCCATAGAAGCCAGAATAGAAAGGGCAAGGATAAACGCAATAACCTTATCAGTTTTCGATTCGGGCTTTTCAAAAACTCTGGCTTTCATGCTAAGGTAACATCTTTTGAATGAAACTCCAAAGACTTCGGTTTCAGGCAGCAATCCCCTTCTGTAATGAGCAACTGCACATATCAGGAGAGTAAAAATTGAAAATTCTGTCAGTAGAGGAATCTCCCTGATCCCCCAGCTGGAATAGTTCAGTCCAAGTCCCAGTAACGGGGCGATTGAAATACTCAGTCCGAAGGAAATTGCAGTTCTCTCAATTCCGTCAAGATCTTTTTTTGCCGGGAAGAGAGCTACAGTGAGCGCATAGCCCGGCAAGAAAAGTACCAGAATAATGCCCAGGTACGTGCGCAGGAAACTGTCGCTAAGTACAGGTACGAGTATAAAGATGTTAGTAATAAGCACAAAACCTACAACAAGCAGCAGGTCCATGGAAAGTTGTCTATTTCCGGCCATTTTACCACTAAGAGAATTATTTTATACTGTGTTCTTTTAGAATTTATATCTATGCAAGCTTTCCACCCGATTACTCAGTGAATTTTAATTATAAGTTACTGTTATTATTTCAGATGATCCTTTCAGGTAGTTTGTAGGAAAACAAGGGAAAACATGCCTTTCCGTTGGAATTTAATTTTTGCTGGTATTGTTCTCTATATATGAAATCTAGTTTTGAGGATAATTGTACTTCTTTCTCAGGCTCAATTTTCTGAAAAATACTTCAGTTCCCAAATTTTTTAGGCTCCCCCTTATTAATAAGGTCTCTTTGTATGAAAAATTTTATCTCTTTTGAAGGATGTTTTTCTTCTTTTGAAGGAGACCTTTTCCAGCCTATGCTATTTTTGCACACTTCAGGAATGTTTCAACTTTATCTTATAAACCTCTGGGCGCGCACAGAAAATTTTATGTTGTATTTTTCCCTTTCTGCAAGCATGAAAGTGCTGGTTACTGGAGGAGCAGGTTTCATAGGCTCCCACATAGCTGAATATTTTGCAGAAGCAGGACACACTGTCAGGATTTTGGATAATCTTGCCACGGGTTTTCTCAGAAATATTCCACAGAATAAAAACATTGAGTTTATTAAGGGAGATATCTGTGACTTACCCTCAGTCGAAAAAGCGGTTTCGGGCATGGATTATGTCTTTCACGAAGCTGCCCTTGTATCCGTACCTTTAAGCTGTGAAAAACCTTCTGAAGCTTTCCAGACTAACACGCTTGGAACCCTTAATGTACTGCAAGCCTGCGTTAAAGCCGAAGTCGACAAATTTGTGACAGCGTCTTCAGCTGCGATCTATGGAAATAACCCGATTTTTCCAAAAAGAGAGGAGATGTATCCTGAACCGACTTCTCCTTATGCCATTTCTAAACTTGATGTAGAATATCTGGCAAGGATGTTTTATGAGGACCATGGACTTCGTACCACTTGCCTGCGTTATTTCAATGTCTTCGGCCCTCGCCAGGACCCAAAATCCCCATATGCAGCCGTTATTCCGATTTTTCTTGAGAGAGCGAGACTGGGAAAGGACCTTGTTATTTATGGAGATGGACTTCAGAGTCGAGATTTTGTTCATGTTAAAGATGTAGTCAGGGCAAACGCCTCAGCTCTTGAGCATGGAGATGGTCAGGTTTTTAACGTGGCTATGGGAAAAAGCGTGACAGTTCTGGAACTTGCCGAAAATATTATTAAGTTAACTGGCTCTTCTAGCAGGATTGTACATGCCGCTTCAAGGGCAGGTGATGTTCGGGACTCAAAAGCCGATGTCTCAAAAATCTCAGACTGGTGGGAAGGAGAGATCGAGCTACAGGAGGGATTAAAAACCCTGATTTAATAGATTGTAAGAGCGGTCTACTTTTTAAGATAAAAACGAAAGTTACGATCAGTTAAACAACAGCTTTCTCATTGACTCAAGGCATTTTCTTGCCCCGAGTAAAGATCCAAGCTGAGTTTTTCAGCATACCATATATGATTTCTATATAATTGAAGCTAAATCTTCTTGAAAAAGGTTCAATCTGGATGACTGAATTATAATATCAAATTCTTTAACTGGAGAGCTCTTAAACTGCAGGGATGCAGCTTAAAGACTGTACTATAATCTACTAGCCTGGTAATTTAAGAGCTTTCTTAAACTGTCTTTCCTGCCTGATATTTAAGTTTTCAGTTGTTTTGGTGCACTCACATTTACCCATAGATGAAGGTCTCTATAAGGTACACTTTTCTCAGTGTCATTAAAGAGCAGGAACTGAAGCTTCAGATTCTTTCCCTCAACAGGAGGCATAATAGTAACGGGTTCTTCCCAGGTCTCATTATGGGCAAGATTGATATGCTTCACATTTTCCGGAAGGAACAGTGATTTATTATCAAGTGTTACTTCCATTGTGTAATTTACAGGCCTGTATTCATGGTTTACAACTCCAACTATTACGGTTCCACTTTGCCCGAGCGTGTAATTTGTAGTATAATTATCTGCTTTTCCTTCAGGTCCAAGAAGATAGAACTCTGTGAAATGTTCTCCTTCTTTTGGGCTCACAACCACATAAGCTAGGGTTACTATGGACAGGAGAATGGAAATTATCAGAAAACCCGTGAGAGCTCTATCTAGCCTTGACTCTGAGGTTTCCATGATCTCGGATTTGAGCGAAAGTGCTGCTGCTTTGAAAGAGATATTAAAAGCCTCACTTTCTGGGAGACTTGCTCGTCTAAGGTATGCAAGCCCACACATAATAAAGGTAAAAGCGGACAGACTTATGAGAATTGGTAGAGTCCTGATTCCCCATGGAGTATAATTAAGACCAAGGCCTATTAATGGCACAACTGCAATACTCAGTCCGAATGAAAGAGCGACCCGTTCGATCCCATCAAGATCAGATCTTGCAGGAAAAAGAGCTGCAATCAGAGCATACCCTGGCAGAAATAGCACAAGAGGCAATCCAAGTATATTCCGGAACATTGTTTCATTTATTCCAGGAGTGAGCACGAAGATATCTGTTAGGAGCACGAGCCCCATAATAATAAACAGATCTGAGGAAATTTTTTTTACAGTCATGCAGATCATCCAGCTTATAATAAAAAATTACACTATTTTCAGTTCAATTAAGGCGAGTAAATATTTTTCTAATCCATTTTATTCTTTCGATCTAATTTTCCAAGATTTAAAATATTCAGATTTAAAATACTCAGATTTTTTCTCCGATTTTTGTGCCCATCTTTTCCGATCCATGCGCATTCTCTGTCATTGTACTACAAAGTGCTTTCGTCTTTATTTGCATCTTCTCTTTTATTTCTTTTCCTAAACTTTTTTTCTCAACCTCTCTGGCGGATACTTTTCTAATAGGGCAACTTAATTATTTTACATAGAATTAGAACTTACGCAGTTGACCTGAAAAATCAACAGCATCAGATATTTAACTGTCTAAACCATGAATTTAATCCACAGTCTTTGCCATAATTAATTTTGTTCCTCAACTGTGTAAGTCCTAATAGAATATTTTTGATGCTGCTTCACTTTTTAATGGCTTTCTTTTCCTCCAGCGAAAAAAACTCTGTAATTTATTTTATCTTTTATGATGTTCTTTATTTCTTATTTCTCAATATTAAAAATTGCGGCCAGTGGTGAGCAGGAATAATATAGTTTTGAAACTTGAAATATTTATAAATAAATTTTCAAGAAGATCAATAAGTTTGCGGGACTGAAATCTTAAAGGTCTGAGCTTCCTTACTATTGATTCTCAAGCTTATTTTTTCATATATTTATCTATATTTTTAGACATTATCAGTTAATCTCGATTTTCAATAGTCGATATTTCAATTGTCCAATTTTATATCTGTACTGACATAGGGTCGCAGAATACTGATACCCATTACTTATTATTTTTTTAAAGTAGATCTGTCAATAAATTTATATATGTATTTTTGCAGATTTCAATTTAAAAAACTAATCTTGTTATAATGTTTAAAAGATCTAATCTCTTCCCAGATTTAACAACTTATAGAATCTTTATAAATAAATTTATTCTAGATGTATATATAGCTATACAAAGGGGGTTATCAAGAATGAGTGATCAGCTACTTATAGAAAGTGGCATAGGGCATATAATAAATAAAAAAAATAAATGTACTGTAAGCAGAGCCTCTAAAAATGTCACAGTTGTCCTTTCTGCCTATAATGAAGAAACGTCTATAGGAAGCATTATACTTCTCACCCGGCTCTATGCTGATAAGGTGATTGTGGTAGATGATGCCAGTTCAGATCAAACAGCAGAGATAGCAAAAAAAGCTGGGGCTGAAGTAGTTATAAACAGGACCAATAGGGGCAAAGGTGCGTCTTTAGAAACAGGATTTAAAGCTGCAGTCCATCTCGGCGCTGATATAATTGTGACAATGGACTCAAGAGGTCGCCATAACCCTGAAAACATTCCCAGGCTCATTGACCCTATAATAACAGGAGGTGCAGATGTGGTCAATGGTACTCAAGATTTAAACAGTGTGAGCAGAAACACTCCTGTTTACCGCCGCGTTGGGCAAACGATTCTGGGCAGATTCGCCAATAAAAAATCTGACAAAACTAGAGGTTCTCAGATTACTTTTCGCGCCTTTACAGCCCCTAAAAAAGATATCATCCACTTCGACATCCAGGACCTGTCAATAGAAAGCGAGACGCTTGCAGATGCGAGCAAATCTGACCTTCGCATAAAAGAAGTCGAAGTAGATTCCCATTATAACTTTGAAGACCCGGTACAAACTCCAGTCAAGTATGTTCGTGGAATCCTGAGAACTGTAACCAGGGATATAGAGGCCAATAAGCCACTATACTTCTATGCAGTGCCAGGTTTTGCCCTTGCAACATGCGGTTTTTGCATGGGGTTGAAATTTCTTGAAGCCTCTGCCTTTGGAATAGAAAGTCTTCATTTCCGGTATGTACTTGTAATGATTTTTCTATCTATTTCCGGAGTATATATGACAGTGAAAGGAATCGTAAGGCATTCCCTAGTAGAAGTGGCCCAAACTGAGGCTACATAATACGTATACACAATTACTCAAGATCATACTATGGGAAAATCATCAAATAGAACATGTTAAAATGAAAAATAAAATACGTAAGACGCTTTAACGGTGCGAGAAATAAACAGGTCAGTTCTCTTTTAGTCCGCTTGAACAAGCTTTCTCGGGGTTTTCTTAGTTGGAGCCTGACTTTAAGTTTTCAGATATTATTGTTTGAAAGAATTCCTCAATTTTTGAATTCTCCAATTATCCTTTTCATCTGTGCATCGCTTTTCAAGATATACAGATAGTAAAAACAGACAATTACACCGGAAAAGATAACAAGCAATATCTGGTTTATTTCTATAATTTTAAGGGCAATAATGATAGTTCCTGCAGGAATGAAGAGAAGAAAATTAGAAAATACTATTTTCAGGACGCTCGAAGTCTTTACTCCGGCATAGGACATCATCTTTAGGCAAAGGTAACCGTATACCGCAATACCTGACAGTGAAAAAAGAATAAGTGCCATACGTGCATTTCCTAGCAAGCCTCCAATTGTAAGTGAGAGGAAGCGTGTTATCAGGTTGAAAAAATTATAATGAAAACCGAAGTGATATTTTTCGACTACTACGTATATAGCAGTTAATGGAGAGGAGATAAACCATACAAAAGCCCACAGACTAAGAATCTGGGCGTAGATACCTGCTTCTGCCCAGGCTTTTCCGAAAATAATAGTAAAGACGTCCCCGCCGACAATTGTCAGGATAAGTATCGGGAACATACCTATAACCACAAGCATTCTGAACACATTCTCAACAAGAGAAGGAAGAGTGCCCTCGGTGAATGCTCTTGAGGCTCTCTGGAAGAATACCTGTGAAATCGAACCTCCAATGAAACTCATTGGCAGCTGCAGAAGGCGAAAGCCTAGTGAATAAAAACCTACAACTGCAGGTGTGAAGAAAGCCGAAAGAAGAAAAGCAGGAAGCTGCCAAGAGACTGAGTTCATGAGGGCACCCCATGTATCTACAAACGAAAACTTGCGGTACTTCTTAAACCCTTCATAGATTTTTTTCCAGCTCAGGTTTTTAACAATTAATTTTCTATCATCTCTCCATATCTGTCCTCCAAGCACAAATGTTGCAATAGACTGACCAGTAAGGCTTCCAACTATTAACCCTCCTGCAATCTTTTCTGTAAACCCCAGACTTATCTGTGTAGCGGTACTCGAAAACGAACTGAAAACTCTTGAAAGTGAAAGCCTTTTAAAAAGTTTTGTTCTTGTATTCCAGCTATTCAGTGCAAGAAATAACCCGTTTACAAAAATAAAAGGAGGTACAAGCCAGAGATAGTCTCCTATCTGCTGAGAATTTAGAATATTAACTATTGGCTCTTTAAAGTACCATATGGCTGGAAAGGTTAAACCGGTCACTAACAGCACTGCTAGAAAACTCAGCCCCAACAGGTTTACAGCCTCTTCACTCGATTCAGGTAGCATTATGGAATATTCGTATCTCATGCAGGCAATAACGCTGATAATGCTGGTGATCGAAAGGTACAGAGCCCAAACTCCAAAATCATCAGGCCCATAGAGGCGAGTCAATACAGGAGCAGCTAAAATTGTAAGGATTTGAGCAAAGGTTGTTCCGCCTGCAAGTGTGAGCACATCAGTAACGAAACTTTCCTTCTTACTTTTATCAGACCGTTTCTCTGCTGCATCTGCTGTTATTTCATCCATTTCCGGTACCTTAAAAGAAGTTTCCGTTATAACTGAACTCAATTTAGTCCTGTATTTTCAAGCTGTTTTTCCCTTTGAAAAGGAAATTATAGGGTATGATATTCTCAAGCTGATGCTGAATATTATACTTTTTTCCCTCTAAGCCCCCTTATAAATAAACACCTTGAAATAAATCTGTCGGTTTCTTTAGTCTACATAACCGTTAACAATTGGAATCATATAATTTCTCCTGACTCTTCCTTTTCTCCTCCGTTGTCCTTAAAACTACTCTATCATATTTTCTATTTATGAGTTCTAATGGGATTCAAGTCATAATGAAAATTTTTAACGCGACTTAAATATAAATTTTTGAAGGAAGTGGGTTTCAAAAAAGATAGTAACCACTTTATCTATATTAAATTCATTCAAAATTGAAAAAAGTTATTAATCATACCTGTCTTCGGCGTCGATTAATATTATTTTGATTTGTTAAGATAATTAGTGCGAATTTGATAATGTTAATTTGAGGGTATGAATTTGATAATGTTAATTTGAGGGTATGAATTTGAGGGTATGAATTTGAGTGTATGA